>CAMWKA010000190.1 GCA_947174725.1 uncultured Lachnospiraceae bacterium
GTATGTTGATGAGACGATCAGACGTAAAGTTGGTAAGACTGGTAAGGAATAAATAAGGAGGGCGTAAATAATGGTTAGCAAAGAGTCAAGACAGGAAGTACGTGTGAAAAAGCACAAAAAGATCCGCAACCGTTTCAGCGGCACTGCTGAAAGACCGCGTTTGGCAGTCTTCAGAAGCAATAATCATATGTATGCTCAAATTATTGACGATACAGTTGGAAATACTTTAGTTGCAGCATCTACATTGGAAAAGGATGTAAAGGCTGAGCTTAAGAAGACCAATGACGTTGAGGCAGCAGCATACTTAGGTACGATCATTGCAAAGCGTGCAATGGAAAAAGGTATCAAAGAAGTGGTTTTTGATCGAGGCGGTTATATATATCAGGGTAAAGTTGCAGCATTAGCTGACGCAGCCAGAGAAGCTGGCTTAGAATTTTAAGGAAAGGATGCATAAGAACACATGAGACATGAAATCATTGACGCAAGTCAGTTGGAATTAAATGATAAGGTAGTTTCTATCAAGCGTGTTACCAAGGTAGTGAAAGGTGGTCGTACAATGCGTTTTACGGCTTTGGTAGTTGTAGGCGACGGTCAGGGACATGTGGGTGCAGGTCTTGGAAAAGCAACGGAAATTCCTGAAGCGATCCGCAAGGGAAAAGAAGATGCGGCTAAGAATCTTGTAAAGGTTGCCCTTGATGATAATGCAAGTATTACCCATGACTTTATTGGTAAATTCGGTTCCGCTTCCGTATTATTGAAGAGGGCTCCGGAAGGTACCGGTGTTATCGCCGGCGGTCCGGCCCGTATCGTATGTGATATGGCGGGAATCAAGAATATCCGTACCAAGTCACTGGGATCTAATAATAAGCAGAATGTTGTACTTGCTACGATTGCAGGATTGAGCCAGCTGAAATCTCCGGAAGAGGTTGCGGCAAAACGTGGTAAGGCGTTGAGTGAAGTTAGGGCCTAAATGTGAGAAGAATTTCTAGCTGCTCGCAGCAATGGCTGCTTCGCAGAGAAATTCTAAGTCTCACATACAAGAACGCTAAAAAACAGCGTTCTTCCCATTGACGATGAGTGCCGCCGTGGGCGGTAAGTGAGCTATAAATAGGAGGTCACAGATCATGGCAGAAAAAATGTTAAAGATTACTCTTGTAAAGTCTCCGATTGGAGCTGTGCCGAAGCATAGAAGGACTGTGGAAGCTATGGGTCTTACTAAGATGCATAAGACAGTAACTCTGCCGGACAATGCGGCAACAAGAGGACAGATTCAGCAGATCGGTTATATGCTGAAAGTGGAAGAAGCATAAAGATTGGAGGTGTAACAGCATGGAATTATCAAACTTAAGACCGGCGGAAGGTTCCAAGCACAGTGATAATTTTAGAAGAGGCCGTGGACATGGTTCAGGCAACGGCAAGACCGCGGGCAAAGGTCATAAAGGACAGAAGGCTCGTTCCGGAGCACCCAGAATCGGGTTTGAAGGTGGTCAGATGCCTTTATACAGACGTATTCCTAAGAGAGGTTTTAAGAACAGAAATACTCAGGAAATCGTGGGAATTAACGTAAGCAGACTGGAAGTATTTGATAACGGCACAACCGTTACGATTGAAGCGTTGATGGAGCAGGGAATCATCAAAAATCCTAAGGATGGAGTAAAGATTCTCGGCAATGGCGAACTGACTAAGAAGCTTACCGTCCAGGCAAATGCCTTTAGCGCAGCTGCGAAAGAGAAGATAGAAGCTTCTGGTGGAACAGCAGAGGTGATTTAATGTTCAAAACTTTCATTAATGCAATTAAGATTAAGGAAGTAAGAAAAAAATTATTATTTACGCTGGCAATTTTGGTGGTGATCAGAATCGGATCGCAGCTTCCGGTGCCGGGCGTGAACCCGAACTATTTTGCGGAGTGGTTTCAGCAGCAGACGGGTGATGCATTTAGTTTTTTTGATGCATTTACGGGCGGTTCCTTTACGAGCATGTCCCTGTTCGCGTTAAATATTACGCCGTATATCACATCTTCCATTATTATTCAGCTTCTGACCATTGCGATTCCGAAGCTGGAGGAGATGAATAAAGAGGAAGAGGGAAGAAAGAAGATGGCGTCCGTGACGAGATACGTTACGGTTGCGCTGGCATTGATCGAGTCAGCAGCGCTTGCCATCGGCTTTGGTTCCAAAGGATTGTTAAATGTTGCAAATCCATCCGTCATCAACTATGTAGCGATCATTGCGGCGATGACCGCAGGAAGCACGCTGCTTATGTGGCTGGGTGAACGGATTACGGAAAATGGCGTCGGCAATGGTATTTCTATCGTACTGGTAATCAATATTGTTTCCAGGATGCCGGCGGATATCGGAACTTTGGTAACAACATTTGTTACATCCGCAAGCAATACGGGAAAGGCGATTCTGGCGGCGGTTATCATTCTGGCGGTCATTATTGCGACGGTGGTTTTGGTTGTTTATCTGAATGCCGGTGTGAGAAAAGTACCCGTACAGTATGCAAAGAAGGTGCAGGGCAGCAGGATGGTGGGAGCGAACAACTCGCATATCCCAATGAGGGTCAATACCGCGGGTGTTATGCCGATCATCTTCGCGTCATCCCTGATGCAGTTTCCGGTAGTTGTATGCTCTTTGTTTGGAGTCAATACCACAGGAAAAATCGGTGAGATCATGAAAGGGCTTCAGTCCAATTACTGGTTCTCCTCGGAACAGCCTGTATATACGATAGGTTTTCTGGTTTATATCGTGCTGGTAGTATTCTTCGCTTATTTCTATACTTCTATTACGATCAATCCGATGTTGATCGCGGATAATATGAAAAAAAGCGGCGGATTTATCCCTGGTATCCGACCGGGCAGACCGACGACAGAATATCTGACCAATGTATTAAACTATATTATCTTTATGGGAGCGATTGGTTTGATCATTGTAGCGGCCATACCGATTTTCTTTAGCGGAGTGTTTGGCGCGAGAGTTTCTTTTGGCGGCACAAGCTTGATCATTATCGTCAGTGTTATTCTTGAGACATTGTCCCAGATCGAAACGATGATGCTGGAACGTAATTATAAAGGATTTTTAAATTCTTAAATTGAGGAACACTACGCCGGATTTCGGTGTAGTGTCCTTTTCAACACAAAGATTTTTTATGGAAGGGCATGGTTAATAGAATGAAGATCATTATGTTAGGCGCGCCGGGTGCCGGAAAAGGGACTCAGGCAAAGATGATTGCAGATAAATATCAGATTCCGCATATTTCTACCGGAGATATCTTCCGGGCCAATATCAAGAACGGAACGGAGCTTGGCAAAGAGGCAAAAACTTATATGGATAAGGGCGAGCTGGTTCCGGATGAACTGACGGTTCGTATTCTGTTAGACCGGGTAGCGCAGCCGGATTGCGAAAAGGGATATGTGCTGGATGGATTTCCACGTACGATTCCGCAGGCTGAGGTATTGGATCAGGAATTGACTAAAAGAAATGAAAAGATCGATTACGCGATCAATGTGGAAGTGCCGGATGAAAATATCGTCCGCAGGATGTCGGGAAGACGTGCCTGTGTTTCCTGTGGCGCTACATATCATTTGGTACATATTCCTCCGAAGAAGGAAGGGTTATGTGATAAATGCGGTACTGAACTGATTCTTAGGGACGATGATAAGGAGGAAACAGTAAAGAACCGCTTAGGCGTTTATCACGACCAGACGCAGCCTTTGATTGAGTATTACAGCAACAAGGGTGTGCTTCAGTCAGTGGACGGAACGATTGATATGATGGATGTATTTAAGGGTATTACGGATATTTTAGGAGAATAGGATTGAAGAAGGACATGAACTGAAATGGCTATCTTGATAAAATCGGAAAGAGAAATAGATTTGATCAGGGAATCTTGCAGACTGATCGCTTTAGTACATGAAGAACTTGGAAAGATGATTCGCCCCGGTATCTCAACAAAAGATATCAATGACTATGGAGATGAGCTGATCCGCGGGTATGGATGCATCCCGAACTTTCTGAATTACAATGGATATCCTGCGTCAATCTGCGTTTCTGTCAATGAAGAGGTGGTGCACGGAATTCCCAATGAGCATCGTATTCTTCATGAAGGAGATATCGTCAGTCTGGATGCGGGACTGATCTATAAGGGATATCATTCTGACGCGGCGCGGACTCACGCGGTGGGACAGATCAGCAAGGAAGCAAGGCAGTTGATCGATGCCACCAGGGAGAGTTTTTTTGAGGGTATAAAGATGGCAAAGGTTGGAAATCATTTGTTTGATATTTCCAATGCCATCGCTTCCTATATAAAGCCTTACGGATACGGGATTGTCAGGGATCTGGTAGGGCACGGCGTGGGAACCAAGCTCCATGAGGATCCTCAGGTGCCCAATTTTGCGCAGTTGCGCCGGGGACCCAGGCTGCGTCCCGGCATGACCCTTGCTATCGAGCCCATGATCAATATGGGCAGAGCGGATGTGGAATGGCTTGATGATGACTGGACAGTGATCACAGAGGATGGTTCCCTGTCGGCTCATTATGAA
>CAMWKA010000191.1 GCA_947174725.1 uncultured Lachnospiraceae bacterium
CCAACGTCCTCTTTCAGCACCAGATAAACATTTTCTCCACGCTCAAGTGCATCAAATGCCGATTCATATCCCCAGCCGGTCAGTTTTTCTGTCACAAGCGGACTTCCCGCCATCCATCCCCCAAGCAGGAGATAATTCTCATAAGAGCCGTCATAATCTCTGATCGCGTATTCCGTATGATACACAACAGAATACACATCCAGAAGATACAGATTCTCCGGATGGGATTTCATAAGTTCAAATAACCGGTCTTCTTCCCTATTGATTTCCAGCTGCTGCTCCTTTGTCTCCCATGTCTTCGGCAGAACCTGATATGCCGTTTCCAGTGACAGGATCATAAGAAAGATGCCCACCAGAACGATTCCCACACGATCTACAACACTGCCGATCCTTTTATCTATGGAAACCTGAAGATCCTGATGCTTATTCGATGTTTTACCCATTGAGCCTGACTTGATTTCCCTCAATGAGTCTATGATCATCGCCAGCAGTACAAGCAATTCGATCAGATATAATGAAATAATGATCCGCTCAGGATATCTTCCTTCCGCTAAAAGATAGATCCATAGACCGGATCTTACCACCCCCAATAAAACGAGCATCCCCAAACCTTTTTTATCCCTGCCGCCGATCATAACCAGCGCTGCCATAATATAGAGGGCAAGAATCACAACATTATACGGATAATCCTCCGTCTCTCCCAACATTCTGTGCCGGTAAAGCCAGAAACCTTCTCTGAATTTCTGCAGCCATGTACGTTGCCCCTCCGGTCTAAGACTGCCATAAGCATCAATCTTTCTGTAATCCTCTGCCGTCAGCGCCTCGTTTAACAGGACATTATACTCCCGATAGATTGCTATCTCTTCCGGCGTATATCCCTGTCGGGCATAATATTCTTCTGCTTCCTCTTCCTCCCAGATCCTTCCATAATCATACAGTTCTGTACGGGCATCATTGTAATTAAGATATTCCTGCCAAGCCGCGTCACGGTAGCATAAACGCCCAATCAGCATCAAAAGCAACCCTCCTGCCCCCAGCATGGCTAATGGAAGAAGATATCGAAAGAATTGTTTTGCACGCAGAATACGATAAAGCCCTGCCACTGCCAGAAACGGAAGTACCATAAAAAAGACCTTTGTCCTGATCAGGTAACAAAGCAGCAAAAGAACCACCGGCAGACAGGTACTCCGCAGGACATCCCTCCAGTCTCCTCCATCGTCCAATATCAGAAAAAGATAGACAGCCGTTCCACCCAAGACTGCTGCCGCTACCGTATAATGTATCATCCAAAACTGACTTAAGAAAAAGCCACAAAATACTGCTATTGTTAAAACACATACACAGCTTATGCCGATCATCCGTCTCTTACCTGTAAGGTCCACATTTTTCGTCAGTCGTTCCAGCGAGACATATAATACCAGATAAAAGCAAAGCACATAGCTGCCTGCCAAAAGCAGTCCAAGCCATGGTAAAGAAGGCAGAAGTCCATATAAAAAAGCCAGCAGAGAGCTTAACGGTTCGCTGAGATATACCGCCTTTCCGCTGGGACTGCCGCTGTACCTGCCGGACAGGATACTTTGAATCATCAAATCGTCATTTAAGCAATATACAATATCCGAATAAAGGCCAAGAATAAGAAACAGAATTGCCGTTACCATCATAGCAACGGCAATATTTACGTATTTTCCATTACCCTTATGACCTTTCGCTTCCAAATAAAGATTATCCTTCATAGTCCAACTCAACTTATTCCTAATGATAAAATGCCTTGACCTGATCCACGATATATCTGTTCTGCTCTTCTGTCAGCCCATAATACAACGGAAGGCGAACCAGACGTTCACTTTCTTTTGTCGTGTAAACGTCTTCTCCGTGAAATCTCCCGAATTTCCGTCCTGCTTTCGCGGTATGCAGCGGAACATAATGAAATACCGTCATGATCTCCTTTTCTTTCATAAAAGAAATAAACGCTGTCCGTTCTTCTATATCTTTTGTCTTGATATAAAACATATGCGCATTATGGGTGCAATTTTCAGGAACAACAGGCAACTCAATCTTTCCCTGTTCTTCAAGTCCCTTTAATCCCTCATAATACGTATTCCATATTTTTAATCTGGCATCATTGATCTCCTCCGCCATCTCTAACTGCGCGTAAAGATACGCGGCGTTCATATCACTGGGAAGATAGGAAGAGCCATAATTTACCCATGTATATTTATCAATCTGACCTCTGTAATACTTGCTGCGATCCGTTCCCTTCTCCCGGAAGATCTCCGCGTCCTCAATATATTTTTCCTCACGGATCAGAAGCGCGCCGCCTTCTCCCATGCTGTAATTCTTCGTCTCATGAAAACTGTAACAGCCAAAATCACCGATGCTGCCCAGTGCCTGTCCCTTATAAGCAGCCATCACTCCCTGTGCCGCATCCTCAATCACAAAAAGATGATGTTTTTTAGCAATCGCCATGATTGCATCCATCTCGCATGCTACTCCTGCATAATGCACCGGTACGATAGCTTTAGTCTTCTCCGTAACCGCCGCCTCGATCAGTTTCTCATCAATATTCATCGTATCCGGACGAATATCAACAAAGACTACTTTGGCACCTCTTAAAACAAACGCGTCCGCCGTCGAAACAAAAGTATAGGACGGCATGATCACCTCGTCTCCCTCCTTGATATCAGCCAGCAGCGCTGTCATCTCCGTTGCATGGGTACAGGATGTGGTCAAAAGACATTTTGCGACTCCGGTTCTCTCCTCGATCCACCGATTGCACTTTCCGGTAAAGGGACCATCTCCGCAGATTTTCTGTGCTTCCACGCATTGTCTGATATAATCGATTTCCTTTCCTGTGAAAGGTGGTACGTTAAAATTAATCACCTTGACCTCCTGTTTAACATCCCATACTTCTTTATTATCAATCATCTCCAGCCTTGTTAAGTTATATTCCTATCATCTTTTTTCTTTAAAAGCTGCGCGGTATCTAATGTTTCCTTCTGTACCGCCGATTTTTGTTTCTTGCTCTTTTTACTCTTTTTCTTCTTTCCATCTGTCACAGCCGGTATTCCTTCTGTCTGTTCAGACGCCACCGGCTGACTGGATGATACTGTTGCCGCCTGTACTGCCGCATTCACAGACGTTGCTGCCGGCTGTTCTCCCTCTGCTGTCTCTGCCCGCAGTTCCCCTGACCGGCCAGTTTCCGTTACCAATGCAGCTTCCGCTGTATTCCTGCGCCGTTTCACTCTGGGAACATACTGGAACCTCCGCACTGCAATATCTCCCAAAAACCACAGGATCAAAATCGCAAGCAGCCAGTCGGTCAAATCATAGGACTCCTTTGTCCTTGTAGTACGCTTTGTCCAGATTTCATCATCCTTATCGATCACACTGCCATATTTCTCCAGATAAGAAATCACATCCACATTGCCGACATCAAAACGGTATTCATCAGAAAACTGCACTGCCGTTCCCGTAGTCAATGCATTCACGATCTCCTCATTCTCCAGTCTGCGCACATTCAACTGATAGACACCCGTGATAAGAGTATCCAATTCTGCCTCATACGTTCCCGGCGCTACCGCATGGAGTGTCAGTTCTTCCTGCTCCCCATCCGGGTTTTGATACACCACAACAATCTCCGTCTGTCCGGTATAATCCAGCGCCTCATACGTAATCGTGGTCTGATCGCCTATGGTTACCACATCCATATGATCGCCGTTTAAAGAAGTGCTTCCGCTGGAGTAATCCACGATTCTCTTCCATAACTGGATATAATCTTCCTCTCCAGCAAATCTTGCGGTCCACTCGTTGGTCACATCCGTATTCCATGCCACCGTCTTCCCCAGTCCGTACTGCCATACTGTCAGGATAGGATCCTGTTTATCCGATATGATCAGTGTATTGGAGGCATATTTCGGAGAAGCTGAGACATATCCCTGTAAGATCGGCCAGCCTTCCTCAAATAAACCTGCGGTAATTTCATTAGAAGCATTTGCCTGAAGGAGAAAATTACCATTCTGCAGGTAGGTGTCTCCGCTCAAAAATACTTCCTGTGCAAAGATCTTTGGCAGATCTGTGGAATCATCCGAATAATAATATCTTCCGCCACAGCTTGACGCAAGCTGCTGCAGCAGGACCGTATCGGATCCATACCCAACCGCAACCGTAGAAAGCGTGATTCCACTTCCCTGATACGCGCTGATGATATCCCTGAAATCCGTCGTCTCCCCCATACCATCCGTCAAAAGCACCACATGTCTGACGGAAACATCCGTATTCATGATCTCATAATAGGCCTCTTGAAGCGCCGGCTTGATGGTCGTACCGCCTCCTTCATTGATGCTTTCAACCCGTTCAATGATCTCGTCCTTATCTTCCGCCAGTGTAATAGGAACTTCCCACTTATAATAATCATCAAAAGACAGCACGCCCACATAATCTTCATCCAGCAATTGACGGACGGCCTCAACTACAGCGGAGATTGCAATATACAGATACATGGGGTAACAGCTCAACATACTTACGGAACTGTA
>CAMWKA010000192.1 GCA_947174725.1 uncultured Lachnospiraceae bacterium
TCTTTATTCTCCAAAATCAAGCGTTTCGCTTCCGCGTAACATTCGTCGATGATCTTTTTCACTTCTTCATCGATCTCGCCGGATTTCTTTTCGCTATAGCTCTTGGTATGTGCAAAATCCCTTCCAATAAATACCTCGTCGCTGTCCTCTTCATAATTCACCGTACCGATCGTTGATGACATACCGTATCTTGTCACCATACGGCGTGCCGCGCCGGTAGCTTTTTTAATATCACTGGACGCTCCCGTTGTAATATCGTCAAAGATGATCTCCTCAGCGATACGCCCACCTAAAGATACCATGATATCCTGCTTCATCTTGCCTTTGGTCAGATACATCTCGTCCTTCTCCGGCAGCGGCATCGTATAGCCTCCGGCACTGACACCGGTGGGAATGATGGACACCGTATAGACCGGACCTACATCAGGCAGCACATGAAACAGGATCGCGTGACCTGCCTCATGATAGGCGGTAATCTTCTTTTCCTTATCGGAAACAATACGGCTGTGCTTCTCTGAGCCGATCCCGACTTTGATAAAGGATCTCTTGACGTCTTCTGCTATGATAAACTTACGATCCGCCCGTGCGGCTACGATTGCTGCTTCATTTAACAGATTCTCCAGATCCGCTCCGGTAAATCCCGCCGTGGTCTGGGCGATCTGCTTCAGATCCACATCTTCCGCCAGAGGCTTATTCTTGGCATGAACCTTCAGGATATCTTCCCGGCCGCCCACATCCGGAGGGCTGACCGTGATCTTTCTGTCAAATCGTCCCGGTCTTAAGATCGCCGGATCCAAAATATCAACACGGTTAGTAGCCGCAAGTACGATGATTCCTTCATTTACGCCAAAACCATCCATCTCTACCAGAAGCTGATTCAGTGTCTGTTCCCGTTCATCATGTCCGCCGCCCATACCGGTGCCTCGTTTTCTTGCCACGGCATCGATCTCGTCGATAAAGACGATACAGGGGGCATTCTTTTTCGCGTCCGCAAACAGATCCCTGACACGGGACGCGCCGACGCCGACAAACATCTCTACGAAATCAGAACCGGAAATACTGAAAAACGGCACCTTCGCCTCTCCCGCAATAGCTTTTGCAAGAAGCGTCTTACCTGTTCCGGGACGCCCTTCCAAAAGCACGCCTTTAGGGATCCGCGCGCCTACCTCTGTAAATTTGGTCGGTTCCCTCAGGAAATCAACGATCTCCTCCATATCTTCCTTTTCTTCTTTCAATCCCGCCACATCTTCAAAACGCGTTTTACTGTCCATGACGAGCTGGGCACGGCTCTTGCCGAAATTCATCATCTTGCCGTTGCCGCCGCCTCCGGCCTGAGCATTGTTCATCATCACAAAAAAGAATACACAGACAACAAGCACCACAAGACCGGGCAGGATATAATTCATAAACCAGTTTTCCCCCGGAACGTCATTGACCGCAACCGGAACGCCTGCTTCTCTGGCCGCCGCCTCTATCTCCTTGACATCCGTTACAAAAAATTCTCTTCGTTCCACTCCATTGATGATCACCGTCACGGAACCCGTCGGCACTTCTTTATTCTGTTGGATCAGGATCTCAGTGACTTCGCCTTTTGCCAGTGCCTGATCGAACTGCATCCTGGTGTAATTCACCGACTGTCTGCTCATCAGGCTGACCCAGATGGCCGAAAACAGCAGCAGAATAATAATAAAAAAATAAATGTTAAAACTCTGTCTTCTCAACCTATTATCCTTCTTTCTCCCCTATTCGTTCTCAACTACGCCGATATACGGCAGATTTCTATATTTTTGCGCATAATCCAATCCGTATCCTACCACAAATTCATCCGGGATTTCAAATCCCACCTCATCCACATCCACCTGATGAGTCCTTCTGTCAGGCTTATCCAGCAGCGTACAAAGCTTTAAAGACGCCGGCTTCCTTTCCTGCAGCATCTTCATAAGAAAGCTGAGCGTCTTTCCGGTATCTATGATATCTTCGACCACAAGGACATGCCTGCCCTCTATGGATTCGGCAAGATCGTTGCGGATCTGTATATTTCCGCTGGACACCGTATCATTACCATAACTGGAAACCGTCATAAAATCCAATGTAACCGGAACCGTGATTCGCTTAGCAAGTTCGCTCGCAAAAAATACGCTCCCCTTTAAGATACAGATCATATGCAATTCTTTTCCTTCATACTCCCGGCTGATCTTCGCGCCAAGCTCCCTGATCCTTCTGTCGATCTCTTCCTCAGGTATCATCACCCTGATCTTCACATCCATAACTTTTGTACCTTTCTTTTTATTCTATCCATTTTCTCTGTATTGTAACTCTAAAATAACAATTCCATCCATATTTTACGATACCGGCTTCCCGTCAAAGCCGTTCCTGTACCGCACTTCCAGTATATTCTCCGTAGATTCAGAGATATAATACCCCTGACTGCAACGATAACCCACGATCCACATGATATGCTTTCCGTCCGCAACCAGTATCAGTTTTTCCCGCTCCCCACTGGGAATCTTCTGATTGATCAGGTAAGATTTTAATTTTTGCGTGTTATCATCCGCATCAATGACAAGATAATCTTCCGCCCGTCTTGTCCTAAGACACACGGTATTTTTTATTTTATCATAATCAAACCATTTCGTATATCTATCTTTTGGAAATTCACAAAATTTTCGTTTTCCGGAATGTAATACTCTGGTTTCAAAGATTCCGTATCCGGGAATCTCCGTACTGCCGGAAATCTTCAAGTCGATGGTTTCTATACCGGCGTCCTCCGCTGCCGCCTGTCGGCATTGCCGGCTGCGTTTTGCGTCATCCGGTCTCTTTCTGAGCATAACGCCATCGTAAGTCCGTTCCGCCCTCATACTATATGCCAGATGAAGCTCTTTTCCGCACTGTAGACCAAAAAGCCCTTCCAAAGCTTCCACGTGGACGGCGCTGATATCCTTTGCGGTCTTTGCCGTCTCCTGCATCGCCCTCAGCAGAATACATCTTCTGAGATAAGGATGCAGCGCCAGTACGGGAACATCCAAGATCAGACAACCCGGTTCCTTCCTCAATGGTCTCACGCAGGTATCCCACGCCTCCGCCACACTGCCTGCCAGATAATCTTCTGCCAAAGCAAGCTGTTTAGCAGTATGGTTCATATGCAGAACCGCGTTTTCATTAATCTCAGCTTCCGCGACCGGAAGTATCTTATGGCGTATTTTATTTCTGGTATAATCATCCGTATCATTGCTGCAATCATTGCGCCATTCGATCCCCTGTGTCTTCAGCCACGCCTCAATTTCACTCCGCCTGACGCACAACAGCGGCCGGATGATATCTTCCCGGCTGACCGGGATTCCGCGAAGTCCCCTGATTCCCGTCCCGCGAAAAAGGTTCAGAAGCATCGTTTCCGCATTATCATCCATGGTATGAGCCACTGCGATCTTTATATTACCGCTTTCTGCCAGTCGATCCTTCACTTCGTAGAAAGCTTCATAACGAAGCCGTCTGCCTGCTTCCTCTGTGGAGATTTTGTGATCCGCCGCATACCCTTCCACATCATAGGAATAACTATCACAGGGAATATTCCATTTATTACAGAGTTCCTCTACATATTGCTGATCATCTGCCGCCTCCGCCCGAAGGTTATGATTCACATGCACCGCATGGAGCGCCACCCCTGTTTGGGCACAGATTTCCCGCAGTACGCAAAGAAGGCAGACCGAATCCGCTCCGCCTGATATGCCGGCTACAATCGCGTCGCCGGACTTTAAGCTGCATATTTCTTCAAGATATTTTTGGATTTTACTGACCATACAGTTACTATAATCTTTTTATTCGCAAAAATCAATTGGCTGTCCGCTCAATTTTTAAAACAAGCACCGTCATGTCATCCCAGATATGTCTGCCTTCCACCGGATCACCGTCTGACCGATCCACCGCTTTCTCCATAATATAATTTGCCAGCACCGTAGGGTCTTTATAGCCTTTGCCTCCCAGCATCTTAGCAAACAGCTCCTTTTTTTCTTCTTCCTTAAAATAGTCCGAAACTCCATCCGTCATCATAAAAATATAATTATCTTCTTTCAACTGACGGTTTACAATAGAGATATTTTCTATCTTCTCATAGCCCAGCAGAAGATTGTCCGATGAAACCTCATCCATCAACCGGTCAAATTTGATCAGCGTAGGCGCGCTTCCAAGCTTAATAAGCTCACATTCCCCCGAATGCAGATCGATCTCACAGAGATCCAGCGTCGGCATCCTGTTTTCCATGGCATTGCCCATCATAATTCCTTCCAACACGCCGAGCATCTGTTTTTTATCAAATCCCGCCTCCAGATATTTTTCCGCAAGATCAACTAAATGACCGGAATCCCTGCATGCCTCTTCTCCGGAACCGACGCCGTCCGACAGCAAAACCATCATCTTCCCATCCCGTCCCTGCAAAAAAGAATAATTGTCTCCGGAGATTCCCTCCCCTGTCTTCGTCATGGATGCTGTGCCTGTGGACACATGATATCTTCCTTCTTCCACAAAC
>CAMWKA010000193.1 GCA_947174725.1 uncultured Lachnospiraceae bacterium
ATGCAATCATGCTCTTTAACTTATCATCTTTGGTTCCGGTCATGGTATCGTCCGCATCGCCGTCGATATGCAGCATATACCTGCTTTCCTCATCCGTATCAAAATATCCGCCGGTAGCGATACCGAAGTCAGCCAGATACATCTTCTTGCCATTCACCATGAAACCTTCATTCGTCACTTTTACCATGGTCATCATGACATCATAAAGCGTATTGTCTTTACGAAGAAGAGAATCTTTGATCTTCTTTTCCCATTCCTCGATCTCCTTTTCAGACATTGCACTCTTCTGGTCGTCAGTCAAAGGATCGTATCCCTTTGCAGAATCCGCATTGTAAAGCTTTGACATCTCACTGACGAGGTCATTGTACTCCTTGAGCATATCCTTGATGACATTATATACGCCGTCATAATCGGGCTGGGTCGTAATGGAGATTTCCTCATTCTCATTAGCAGGCATGGAATTGATCGTAAAGGTCGAACCATTGATGATAAATGTGTTCGATGTGGAAGTGAATTCGGCGCCGTTCAATTCCAATTTCGCATCGCTGCCATCGATCTTGGTTGCAGCCTTTTCCGCCAATAATTTATCCTGTTCTTCTTTTGTCAAAGAGTCAAAGTTGACCGTAGCTTCCTTAACCTGCTTTTCATTAGCGATACCGAGCTTCATCAACGTGTCCACATCACCGGAAAAGCTGAAATCATTGGCTACTCCTGTATCCTTTGCGCTCAGGAACAATCTCTGATTGCCCTCGTCATAGTTGGCATTAACACCAGAGTCCTTCAGAGCTTTCACCAATTCATTCATGGAATTAACAACTACAGTGTCGGACCCTTCCTGTGCCTCACCGCCGATCTGGATCGTCGTTTCCTGACCATTGTTTCCTTTGACCGTAAATGATGATCCCTCTGTGATCCCCAGTTGTTCTGTCAAATTTGCTGTGGTATCCAGCTTTTCGCCGCTCAGGTTTTCAATCTTGCTACCCGTCAGATAAGCTGCCTTAGCCAGGCCTTTGATCTTCGCTGTCTGGATGCCGTTAACAGCATTCGCTCCCGCCACAACGGAAAGCGCGCTGTTAGAAGTCGTCACCTTCGTCTTTTTATAAGCCTGTGATAAACGGTTATTAGACAGTGTCTTATTATAAAAACTAAAAATCTTCGCATTAATATCCTGCCATGCCGACTGCGTCCATGTATTCAAGGTTTTCTTATTCTTTGCGTCCTGTACCTTCTTGGATGCTTTGGATGTATATGCCGTAATAATGGCTTCCGTATCAAGTCCGGAATTCAATCCGGTCATTCTTATTAAATCTGAACTCATATCATGCCCCTCCTATCTCTTCTCATCAACAAACAGCCCAGCGTATTCCCAGACTTTTGCAATCATATCAAGCATCTTTTCCGAAGGAACCTCTTTCAGCACTTCCTTCGTCTCCTTATCAACAATCTTTACTGTAATACGGTTCGTTCCCTCATGAATGCCAAATTGGGATTCCACCTTGACATCTTTCTTATTCAGTTCCTGAATCGCACGCCTGATTGTCTCATCCGACATTTCCTTGTTCTGGTTCTGTCCGGAGCCCTCGGAATCGGCATCGTTCTTTGATGTTTTTGCAACAGACAACGTCTGCGCATCCACCATAGGTGCATTTGTTTCCAACGGCTTACCTTCCATGGTCTCCGCAGCAGGTGCAGCCACTGGTTTCACTGGCTGTGCTGTGTACGTCATCGCACTGCTTAATGGTTCAATTGTCATTTTACCCACCTCCATGTGAATATTTTTTGTAATTTAAAATCGTAAAGATATTTACTTACAACTATATATCGGATATATTATAATATCTCTTAATATGTTTCGCATCTATAAACAATAAATTTTTTGTGTATATTTTATAAATTTTTCGTAAACCGCGGCAATTTATAAAAATATTACCGTCCCTATGCCTCCGCAGCTCTACTCAAACAATTTCTTGAAAGCTTCCGGCGACGGCTCCGTCATCGCTTCCTTATTAGCTTCCTGAATCTGCACATACACTTCTTTACGATATACCGGGATCTCCTTGGGCGCGCTGATACCGATCTTTACCTGATCTCCTTTGATATCCAGGACCGTAATCTCGATATTGTTGTTGATCATCAGGGATTCCCCTTTTTTTCTGGATAAAGCCAACATCCTTACATACCTTCCTTTCCGTCTGCTTTTTTCGCCGCCTGCAGAATCTCATATATATAATGCTTCACGGGATAATCTGCCTCCAGGATCACCTGACTGGCTTTCTTGGTATCTGCATTGATGATCAGCGGCGCCTTCAGATTCACGCTCATTTTCGTCAGGTCGGAAGGAACCGTAATCGTAACAAGCACCAGAATGTTGTCCATTCCTCCGATAGTTGTCAGAAGTTCATCATCTACCAACGGCGCGTAATCCTGCTTTACTGTCAGCGGATCGATCACAGGCATGGCAAATCCCGGCTCCTGTACTGACTGCATCCAACTGATGCCGCCCTTCAATCCCTGCTCCGCGTCATGGATCAGCGCAAAATCAACCAGCTCCGGAAATCCGATGATCCCCGCCGGGAAATGTATCATCTTACTATCATCAATCGTTACTTCTCCAAAAATCCGTGTGTTAATTACCATGTCCTGTTCCCTCCATTATCGTTTTATTGCGATCCCATTACCAGATCTTCCATAGCTAATATTTTACAGATAATTCAGCAAGGTTGTCTTGATCATACTGCTGGTAGCCATCAGCGCAGCCTCATAGGAAACCTCCGCGCTGGAAAGATTGACCGCAACCTCCGTCTCGTCCGCATCCTCATTATCAGACTTTAAGTTATCAAATGTCTCCTTCTGATCCGTCAGCCTGTTATTGATCAGAGACAGCCTTGCCGAACGGTTTCCTACCACTGTCAGCGCTTCATCGGCATCATGCTGATATCCCTGCATCTTTGTAATAAAATGGCTGAATTTCTTCTGGAGCTGATCCTTAGTAAATGTCTCCGCCTTCGCTGCCGCTTCCAGATCCAAGGCAATCACTTTTCTTTCATCCTCGGAATATTTAGTATCTTTGGACATTTCTTCCAGCTTTGCTTTCATATTCTCAATATCCGTCAGCTTATTCGCCAGATCGGTGATCTCCATAACATCTCTTCCGATCCCGTGCTTATAAACATCCTCCGCATAAGTATTGACCTGAATGGACTGGTTAAAGCCTACCTGATATTCTATCGGCTGACCGATTGTCCGATTCTGCGGATAATCCGGATTATAGTGGATCATTAAAGGATTACCTGCTGCATCCTCCAATGTATCCATTGTGTCTACCTTAAAATAATGCTGCGGACGAAGATCCGTTGACTTCCAATTCGTCTTGGTATATGTGATCGTATAGGTGTCATCCGACTTCTGCATCTCCTGATAGATATTGGTACCCATTAAAAGTTCCCCTGTGGAAGGTACCAGAACTAACGCATCAGGATTCGCCGCAATATACTCATATGCTTCTGCAGGATCGGTCATGATCTCGGCATATTGGGTCGCCGCAATATTACCGTCAGCATCCAGTTTATTAATAGCGATCTGGCTGACCGATCCTGCCGATGGATCATCGGGATCGACTGGCGCACCATTCATCACTTCATTATTCAGATCCGTCTGATCCTCGTCCAAATTGCCATATGCCACGCGGAAACGGAAATATTCCACCTTTGTGATATCATTTTCCGTAATCAAGGGATCCGTGCCGTCGGCATACGTCGTCTCGCTTAAGTCTCTAAGATCCGTTGATGTCGAAGCAATATCAATAAATGTCTCCTGCTCCAGTGCCGAACGGTCAAACGCCTCGGTAATCACATACTTCTTTTCCGTCTGTGTTCCAAAAGTCAGAGAAGTATCTGTCCGATACCCGGTAAAAATATATCTTCCGGCATAATCTCCCTTACCCGTATCATAAACTTCCTTATAAAGCTCGTTCAAACTGTCAATAATGACCTGACGATCCTCTGTTTTCAGCTGATCGCTGGACCCCTTTTCACACTGCTCTATCATATCCTTTAATACAGATACTGTCGTTTTTAATGCGCCTTCCGTCAATCCCAGCCAGCTGACTGCATCCGGAACATTTTTCTTAAGATACTGGGTCACCTGATCCACATCGCTTCTAAGACGCAGCGCGCGGATCGCGACGATCGGATCCTCAGAAGGTCTGTTTACCTTTTTTCCGGTAGCGAGCTGGGTATTTAACATATCCTGAGCAACTTTATTGTTATTAATGTTAACCAACGCATTATTCTGCATTACTTTATTTGTGATACGCACGAAATAACCTCCTTATGTGAATCCGTTCCCTTTATTCTCAATCCTTTGAATCATGTTAACATTCCATAATGTATATCGTCAATCTTTTTCAACTCCATAAGACTTTTCCCATACTTTTTTCCGCAATATTATTTCAAAA
>CAMWKA010000194.1 GCA_947174725.1 uncultured Lachnospiraceae bacterium
CACTGATAACGATCACGATCTCCGCCTGCTCCGACAGCTGCATCAGCAGCTGCAGCTTCGAATCCGGATGAAATCCCGGCAGCACACGGGAAGCATGGTAATCATCAAACAGCTTTCCGCCAAATTCCAGATAAAGCTTGTCGTCGAACATCCCGATCCGTTCCCGTATATTCTGCGACTGCATCTCCAGATATTTATGATTGTCAAATCCCAGTTTTTCTTCCATTTTTTCTCTGGCATCTTTCTGCACACTTCCTTTCTGTGCAAATTCTGCTTTTTCATATTGTCTTAAAAAGTTTATTTCACCCGAAATAATGTATTTGCACTCGCAAAGGACAGTCGTTCTTTCACCTTTCGGAGTAACTGTTACTTTTGGCGGCTTTCCGCACTTGGGACAAATTACTGTTATTTTACTGTTGTCCATGTTGTTGTCCCAAAATTCCTTCAACGCTTCCCTCGCTAACATGGACGGTTCTGGATATTGGCATTGTGATGTATTTTTCATCACCTGAGAATTCGTATCCATAAACAATCACCTTCTTATCTTTATCCATTTAGTCTTTCTTCAGATTTATGTAATGATTGCGATCACAGTATGATAATGCTCGCGCAGCTCAGATCATTGGCAAGATCATACACCTTACCGGTATTCACTACCATAACCTTCGGTCGAAGCACATAATTGGGTACATTCTCAATCACGCATGCCGTCTCGCCGTTACTTAGAGCCACATTAGTTCCCACCGGATACAGGATCACACTTTCCAAAAAGCATTTCATCGCCTTAAAATCCAACTCGCCTGTCATAGACATGATCATCTCCACCGCGTCCCTTGGGGAAAACGGTTTCTTATATGGCCGCTCCGTAACCAAAGCATCATAGATATCCGCCACAGAGATGATCTTTGCAAACAACGTGATCTTCTCTTCCGTTACCTTCATGGGATATCCCCTGCCATTGGTCTTTTCATGGTGCTGCAGCACACCCAGCTTTACCTCCTGAGAAAGGTCTTCCTTCTTCTCCAGGATGTGATATCCAAAGACGGAATGCTGCTTCATCATCTCAAATTCCTCATCCGTCAGTTTCCCTGCCTTATTCAGAATCTCATTCGGAATTTTAGACTTGCCGATATCATGCAAAAGACCGGTGATGCCGATCTCGTAAACCTGCTTATCGTCCAGTCCGTACTTTCTGCCGATGATCATAGACATAGTTGCCACGTCCACGCTATGTTTAAAAGTATATTCATCGCTGACTTTCAAAGCGCTGATATCCACCGCCACCGCATCATTGTCCGAGATTGCCTTCATCAGATCATCCGTTATGCTTCTGGATGCATTGGTAAAGTCTGAAGACTGCGTATCCTGATACAGGTACTGGATTCCCTGGGCAACCCGGTTGCGCACACTCTCGGAGATCCTTACTTTGGACGGGTCTTCTACTTTGATCTTCTCATATTTTTTCTGGACAGCTTCCGGCATCTTGACTTCCTGCGGCTTAGCAGGTTCCTCATCTTCTGTCCCCTCCCGGATGTAAATGCCGTTAACACCAATCTTTTTTAATCCGTCGATATGAAAATCTTCCAACGGAGTATTCCGGGCAATCAAAACACGCCCGGCGCGATCGATCATCGCCTGATCAATGATCATACCCGGCTTTACAATTCTTACAGGAATAAATCTTCGCTTTACCAGTTGTCCGTCCATCCTTTCAATTAATAATCATCTATGATTTTTCAGATCTTTTGAAAAATCATAGATGATTAATTTTAACACAGGCACTTATGAAACACAATCTTTTTTCACTTTTCTACACGAAAGCCGGATAGACATACCAACAGAATCTTACCTGAAAAATCAGCTTTCCGCTGCGTCAGTTTTGATAGAATATCTTCTGCTCATTGATCAAAGGATAAGTCACCAACGTCTGCCCGTCAAGATCTTCTCTGCTCATATCCACTGCGGATATCTGCCTGTTATGATAAGTCGTATAATAATAGATCCCCCGGTCCGCATTACAGCAGGATGAGTAGATCGTCACTTCATATTTTCCATTTCCCATATGAACACAGCCTCTCTGCTGTTCCACGCTTCCCAGAAGATGAAAAAACTGGCTGACGCTTTCTTCCTCAGACTCCCCGCAGACAGAATTCAGTTTGGTAAAAGCCGCTTTGACAAAACGGGAGGCAGAAGACAAGTCCCCCGGCAGCCCCATCGCGCCCATTCCTCTGGAATAAGGCTCCAGAGATATCTTATCCGTCATTCTGTTCACCGGAGTTTCCGCTGTAAGATTCATATAGTTTACCAAATTGGCCATATGATAATCAAACGTCGGATTATTGGTCAGCAGCCCCACAGGATTGTCATAAATTTTAAGTCCGTCCCTGACCGATTCCACAGTGACAGATCCCTCCCTGCCGGATATGATCCAGTGCAACGGCGACAACGGCAGCTCATCGCTATAACTGATCGCGACAAGATTTAACCCTGCCAGCTTCTCCTTTGCTTGTTTCAGCGTAGCACAGCTTCCTAAGATCCACGGAATCAACTCATATGGCGTCACATTATCCTTTCCCTCCACATAGGGCTTATAATCAGCATTTCCGGGAAAATTAAGTCCGGCCATACTTAACCCCTTCTCATTGGTCGCCTCATAATAAAGCGGATAATCATCCACAATATACGCCATGCCGATCAACGCATAGTGATTTGGCATATCATCCACCTTTCGAAACCGGAAAGGATAATTACGCGGTGTAACCGTAATCTCCTCGTGATAAGAATACTCCAGATCCAGATTCCTTCCAAAATAAAAATCCTTGCTTTGAAATGCTATTGCAGTACACATCGCAAATCACCTTGTATGCCATCTATGCCATCAGCAGACGCATACTCTTCCTTTCTTAAATTTTATCTTTCATTCTGTCCAAATCCTCTCCTGCCCATTCCCCATACTACATAATTGTTTTTCTGAAATCACGCGTTTAGTTTTGAGAAGCTTTTCTTCCATATCCGGTAATCACTGCCACCAGCAGCATCACCAGCATGCAGAGAGAATAATAATTTACAAAAGGCACAGAGGCCGGTGCCACCGCAAATGCCTCACCAAACTGAGCGGACTGCTGTGCCGGGATCACGCAATGTACCGTCCATGGCGCCAGAAAACAAAACACACAGCCTGTGCAGTCCATCAGATTCGCCCGACGATACCGGTTCACGCCCGCTTTTTCACCCATTTCATCGATCAGGTCGCCAAGCGCTACAATCGCCACCGAAATCACGCCTGTCACCATACTCAAGATACCTACAGACAAAACAATCGTCGCCTCTGTGCTGCGTTCCGTTTTTGCGAAACGCTCCAGAAGCCCTCTGACATCCTCAAACAAGCCGCTGCGTTCCAATACTCCCAAAAGGGCAAATACCGCAATCAGCATGGCCACCGTTCCAGCCGTCCCCGTAATGCTTTCTATGATGGCTCCGGACACCGAAAATCCGCCGGGGTATGAGATCAGTTCATCCACCGTATATACACCGAAAATCAGTCCGGCAGCGACTCCCGCCAGAATTCCCCATGACAGGGCAGTGATCAGATGTTTCCTCATCATACACAGGACAATGATCACTACAGGAATCACCAGCATAACCAGACTGATTGGATTTGCCTCTCCTCCCACCGCCTCCATCACTGCGTTACCGTCTGTCGTTTTGGAAAACAGCAAAAACAAAATAAAGGCTCCGGCTGCCGCAGGCAGACTGTAACGCGTTCTGGTTTCTACCACCGTCCCCAAATCCGCATGCTGCGTCGCAGACGAGGCAATGGTAGTATCCGAAATCGGTCCAAGATTGTCACCGAACGCGGCCCCCGACACGATCGCTCCGATCATAAATTCCGGTGCCGCCCCCGCCATCACACCTACCGGGAACAAAATGGGGATCACCACAAAATAAGTACCCACAGAGGTTCCTGTAGCAAAAGCCAGCAGGCAGGTGATGAGAAACGTCGCCGCCACAAAAAGTTTTCCCGTAAAACCCGCTGCCACCACATATGCCGCAACTGTCTGTACTGCCCCGCTGGCAGAAATCAATTTGCCTGAAATTGCCGCCAGTATCACTGCCAATACGATCACGGCAAACATTGGCTTGCACAGACCGGACACCATTGCTTCTCCATATGCCTTTTCATTCTTTGCAAAAATGATCCCGGTCACCAATGCCGCAAAAAATGCCAGCACATATCCGTTTACATTGGATTGTCCAACCGCCGCCCATCCGATCATCACCGCCGCCACAATCAGCGGAGCCAGCTTTCCAACCTTTCCCAATCGAAATTCTATCCTTTCCGCCTTTCGCTCCATCTCTAAACTCCTTTTCCCACTCCTGTAAGACTCATCCCTCTTATGTCAAATTAATTATTTATACCTGTAAATTCATTATGCTTATCATGTATGT
>CAMWKA010000195.1 GCA_947174725.1 uncultured Lachnospiraceae bacterium
ACGGCGGAACCATCACCAATCCGTCAAAGCCATGAGCCATGGCCATACATTCCGTAGAATCAGCAATCAGATCTCTGGTCACCAGAGAATAGTTCATCCCGATATGTCCCATTGCAATTCCGTCGCAGACTGCAATCGCAGGGAATACCACCGGAGTTCCGCCCGCCATGGCTACACCCATTTTTACTGCTTCCACAATCTTATCCAGATTCATATGTCCCGGAACGATTTCATTATAGGAGCTGACGATACCGATCAACGGACGTTCCCGCTCCTCCTTCGTATAACCCAGTGCATTGAACAGACTTCTGTGGGGAGCCTGCTGTGTACCTGTTTTTACGCTGTCACTTCTCATGTTGACCATCTCCTTCTTTTCTATTTATTGTCCTTTTTTCATTTCCATATATGTTTTTTATAAACCATTTTAATCAATCATATTTGGATATAATATACTCCGGGCGTATGGCAGATTCGTCTCTTTCCCATTGCATATCTTCATATTTGTAACAGTATAATCCATTTTCAATAGGAATACAATTGTTTCGCAATCAACTCAGTTTTAAATCCTCTCCGTGATCAAACCTCCCATTTCTTTACAGCCTACCTTCTTACAACCCTCGCTCATAATATCGCCTGTCCGATAACCATCCTGCAATACCTTCTTCACTGCCGCGTCAATCGCATCTGCTTCCTGATCCAGATCAAAAGAATAGCGAAGCATCATGGATGCCGACAGGATGGTTGCAATGGGATTTGCCAGATCCTTTCCTGCAATGTCAGGCGCGGAACCATGGCTGGGCTCATAAAGTCCGAATTTTGTATCGTTTAATGACGCGGAAGCCAGCATACCAATAGAGCCGGTCACCATACTCGCCTCATCCGACAGAATATCTCCAAACATATTTTCCGTAAGTACCACGTCAAACTGCGCCGGATCCTTCACAAGCTGCATGGCGCAGTTATCCACCAGCATATGTTCCACCTTAACGTCAGGATACTCCTTTGCGACCTCGTTGACAACAGCTCTCCACAATCTGGAAGAATCTAGCACATTGGCCTTATCCACACTGGTCAGCTTCTTCTTCCGCTTTCTGGCGATATCAAACCCTTTGATCGCGATCCGGCGGATCTCATTCTCATCATAGGTCAGGGTATCGATCGCTTTACGGACACCGTTCTCCTCTACCGTCTTTCTTTCTCCAAAGTAAAGACCTCCTGTCAGCTCACGCATGATCAGAATATCAAATCCTGCCGCGCTGATCTCTTCTTTTAACGGACATGCCGCCGCCAGTTCTTCATATAGTACAGCCGGTCTTAAATTGGCAAACAGATTCAAGGCCTTGCGGATCTTTAACAATCCGGCTTCCGGCCGCTTTTCAGGCGGAAGCTGATACCATGGAGAAGTATTCGTATCGCCGCCAATCGAACCCATCAAAACCGCATCAGCCGCTTTCGCTGTAGCGATCGCCTCATCCGTCAATGGAACACCATGCACATCAATGGATGCGCCTCCCATCAGAATATCTGTAAAAACCATTTCATGACCGAATTTTTCAGCCACCCTGTTTAATACCTTTTTTGCCTCTGACACGATCTCCGGTCCGATCCCATCACCGGGAATACACACAATATTTAATCTCATATGCGTTTTGTCTCCTCTCTTAATATCATGTTAATAGTCAATTGTAAAACCACCATTCTGTCTATGAGGCTTACATAACTCTTTCGCACTTACCTTTATCATGTTAAAAACAAGGCGCATCCACGATACGCCTTATCTGAAATACTCCACCTTTTATTCCGGTTTTTCGACTTGTGCAATCGCGGTTTTTCTCATGGGAATCCTACAGTTCTTATTGCTTCCAAATTCTACAATAACATCCTCTTCCGTGATATCAATGATAACACCATAAAATCCGCTGGTAGTCAAAACTACATCCCCGATCTCCATTGTCGCAACCATCTCCGCTATCTTTTTCTGTTCCTTTTTCTGCGGTCTGATCAACAAAAAGTAAAAAATAACAATCATTACAACCGCATAAATAACGGTAAATCCTATACCACCACCCTGCGCTGCCGTAGGATCCGCTGCCGCGTCTAAAAGCATAAACATCACATGCTCCTCCTGTTTTCCTAAAATTTGATGCGCCGTGTAAGCTATCATGCTTCTTCGCAATATGTCCTTTGTATTAAACGTCAGAAGTTTTTCTCACACTATCCACTATCATACACAAAAAACGCCTTGGAAGCAAGGCGTTTTCCAATTTTTTCACAATTTCCCTCCCGAACCTGTTTCCTTCGAGCCCGGTCTGTTACCAATTACTACCGTCCGCCTGTCATTTTTGCTAATTTATCTTTTTTGTATTCCCGAAACCTTCCATGATCCAGCGCATCCCTGATCTCTTTCATCAGATGATTGTAAAAATACAGGTTATGCAGAACGCACAGCCGCATACCCAGCATTTCCTTTGCTTTTAAAAGATGCCTGATATATGCTCTGGAATATCTCCGGCAGGCAGGGCAGCCGCATCCCTCTTCTATCGGCCGGCTATCTGTCTCATACTGCGCATTCATCAGATTGATCTTCCCGGTATTGGTATAAAGGTGCGCATGCCGTCCATTCCTCGTGGGATAGACACAATCAAAAAAATCAATCCCCCTGTCTACCGCCTCCAAAATATTGGCCGGCGTACCGACGCCCATCAGATAAGTCGGCTTGTTCTTTGGAAGATAAGGAACCGTTTCCTCTATGATACGGTACATCTCCTCATGACTTTCTCCAACGGCAAGACCGCCGATGGCATAACCGTCCAACTCCAGCTCCGAGATCCGTTTGGCATGTTCGATACGGATATCCGGAAAAATCGCTCCTTGATTGATTCCAAACAAAAGCTGTTCTTTATTAATGGTATCCTCTCTCTGATTCAATTCCGCCATTTTTCTCTTACACCGTTCCAGCCATCTTGTCGTGCGGGATACCGAGGCTTCGACGTACTCCCGTTCCGCCGTACTCGCCGGACATTCGTCAAATGCCATGGCGATCGTGGAAGCCAGATTGGACTGGATCTGCATGCTTTCCTCCGGTCCCATGAAGATCTTTCGACCGTCAATATGGGAATGAAAATATACCCCTTCCTCTTTGATCTTACGAAGTCCCGCCAACGAAAACACCTGAAATCCGCCGGAATCCGTAAGGATCGGTCTGTCCCACGACATAAACCTATGCAGCCCGCCCAATGTCTTGACGATCTCATCCCCCGGTCTGACATGCAGATGATACGTATTAGACAACTGCACCTGCGTTTCAATCCGCTCTAAATCCTCCGTAGAAACTGCACCCTTGATCGCTGCCACCGTACCCACATTCATAAATACCGGGGTCTCGATCACTCCATGCACGGTCGTCATCTGTGCCCTTTTCGCATTGCCTTCCGTCTTTAAAATCTTATATTCCACAATTGCTGCTCCTGAATATTATTAGTTGTAAATATACATTAATTGCATTATAATACAAGCTGTGAGTGAAAACAAATATAAATTGATATCACTGTTTTTTAGAAAGGATATTTGATACAACATGGCAGGTTCTACATTTGGCAAACATTTTACAGTAACGACCTGGGGTGAATCCCACGGTCCGGCACTTGGCGCAGTCATTGACGGCTGTCCTGCAGGCCTTCCCTTATCAGAAGAGGACATCCAGCCTTTCCTTGACCGCAGAAAACCCGGCACATCAGCAGTCACTACCGCACGCAAGGAAGACGATACTGTCCATATATTATCCGGTATTTTTGAAGGAAAGACCACCGGTACGCCGATCTCCTTAATGATCAACAATACCTCCCAACATTCCAAGGACTATGGCAATATTGCGGTTTCCTACCGCCCCGGCCATGCGGATTATACCTATGATCAGAAATACGGTTTTCGCGACTACCGCGGCGGCGGACGCTCCTCCGGCAGGGAAACTGCAGGAAGGGTAGCTGCAGGCGCTATCGCTATGAAAATTCTGAATCAGCTTGGCATTACGATCAATGCCTATACCCGTTCCATCGGCGATATCGAGATCAATGACACAGCCATGGATCTGGCCTATGCCCGGTCTTCTACCATATGTATGCCCGATCCTGAAGCGGAGAAACTGGCGTTGGATTATATCACCAGATGCCGTGCTGAAAAAGACTCTGTCGGCGGCTGTATTGAATGTCGTATGGAAAATGCTCCTGCCGGAATCGGCGAGCCTGTTTTTGATAAATTAGACGCCGCTCTTGGAAAAGCGCTCTTTTCCATCGGAGCGGTAAAAGCTGTGGAAATCGGCGCAGGCATCAAAGCATCCAAGATGCGCGGCAGTGAAAATAATGACGCTATCTCTATGCAGGATGGGAAAGTGACCTTCAAGAGCAATCATGCAGGCGGCAT
>CAMWKA010000196.1 GCA_947174725.1 uncultured Lachnospiraceae bacterium
TTTCCGCTGTATACTACAGTACCGCCTACCGCATTGCTTGTCATGGCCGCGCCCAAGACCTTACACCAATATTGTGACCGGCTGCGCACCTCAACCGCCGCATCTCCAACCCCGTTTCCATTTGCGTCCGTCACATGTAGCTGCACGGTATATTCCTCCGGTTCTTCCGGCGTTTCACGCTGAGCGACCGCTGCAATCACGTCTGCGGCATTTAATACTCCGCATCCATCGATGGGCATCTGATAGTTACTTACAATGATATCCTTTAATTCCGGTGCACTGATATCAGGATTGACATTATAAGCAAGTCCCGCCACTCCGGACACATGGGGCGCCGCCATGGACGTGCCGGATTTATAATTATAATTCAAGCTCATCCCTGAGATCATACAGCTTAGAATCACGCCTCCCGGCGCAAGGATATCCACCCGGCTGCCCGTATTGCTAAAATCAGTAAGATGATATTCTCTGGGATTGCCGGTGGGTTTTTCGATTGCCCCTACCACGATGACCCTGTTCCGTATCCTGGGATCCCAGCTATAGGAAAATTCATTATTATATATAGCATCCACCTCATTACAACTGATTGTCGCATGGGAATTAGGCGCGCCGTAAGTGATATTCGTATCAACCGATTTATAGTCCTTATCTTGATCATTCGAGCGATCATAGTCCTCCACGCTGACATACCGTTCTTCCGAGATTTCCTCATTCTCAAATGTATATTTATAGTACAACTGATTGTTAGCATTTCCCGCAGATGTCACAATCAGGAAATCATATCCTTGATCAAGCAGGCGAAGCAGAAAGTGGTTTATTTTGATTGTTCTTTTTTTCAAAAAATTAATAGCGTATTGCTCCTGCTGGGAAGCCGCAAAAGTATATGTGCCATACTCCCAGCTGTAATTAATGACCTTCACATGGTTTCCGATCATCAGATCCAGCGCATACTGCAATTTCATGGTGGAATTCTGCGCCGCCGCGGCATAGGGAAGCGTATTCCCATACATCGAAAAACCGTACAGGAAATGTTTCAGGCAGATTCCCGTGATCCCTTTTCCATTGTTATATTCTGCAGCCATGATCCCTGCTACATGGTTCCCATGATACAGTTTTAACGTGGCGTTTTCCGACAGGGAGGCTGCCGTACGAAGGTCCACAGGATTACTGTAATTATTCCATACTGTCACATATTCCAGATCTTCATGCCATATGTCAAAAGCCGAGTCTATCAGACCGATTCTTACCGTCGTCAATCCGGAAAGATCGCTCGCATCAGCATTGACCGCATTGGCAGAGATTACCCCCGCATTGACCAGCGCCCCTTCCAGATCGATCATTTCTATATTCCAGTTATTTCCATCGGGCATCGAAGAGTTCCAGCTTACGTTATTCCACTTATCATCATTTGTGTAAAAATCACAGTCTATTTCCGCGGACAGGTTATAATCGCAGTATTCAACCAATCCATTCTGCGACAGTTCCTCCATAAGCGTCCGCAGCCTTTCCGGCGTGATCTCCTCATAAAACTCTATCTGGTAATCACCCGTCAGTTCCAGATACCCCACGATCTCCGCATCATAGCTGTGCGCCAGTTCCTCGATCTGTGTAAATGTGACCCCTTCCTTTGACATCAGCAGGAGCTGGTTTTTCACGCAGGGGTACCCCTCTATCGTATATCCTATGTCGTCCATTGACATGATATCCTTAAAATAGGCTTCCCCGATATCCTCCAGCCCTTCTGTCGCCTCATATCTGACGATGCCCTGCATCAGTACGCTGGGATCCCTTGGATTCTCCGGGTCGGGATCTTCCGGATCGGGATCTTCCGGGTTCACGGGAGGTTCATTCCCTGTCCCGTCCTCTATTACATTATAATCTGTTCCGATCAACTGCGCCATCCCCCGGTTCATACCGCCGTTGATACCGTTTGCCTCTATGATAACCTTCTGTGCGATCAGGATCACATTGTTCATGTTCACATTCATGGAGGTGATCCGTATCTCTCCATAGGGTGCATAGACAAGACCGTTCAGGTTCACGTTGGTGCTGTCGATGACTACGTTGCCGGATGCGGAATACAGCACTACATCCCCTGAGTTCTTTACTTCGCCGTCAAGTACGATATCTTCCTGCGCCATGATTCCGGCATTTAAGTTGATATTGCCGGTCAGCGATATCTCCCCGTCTCCTTCGATCGGCGTATTCACATTGATATTGATCTCTTCCAGAGCATAATCCTCCGCATGCTCCTCCGTCCCTGCTGCAAAGTATGTATTTATGATCCGTTCCCGAAGATCCGGTATCAAAAGCCGCTCGCCGCTTTCCCCGGCACGCTCCGTCCTTGTGCCGTTGATGTTGCAGTTGCCCCCGGTGACGGCAATGGTTCCGTTGGTCGCCACACTTCCGTTAATACCCGCGTTATTAACAAGAAACGTAACTGCGCCTTCCTCATCCGATGCGGCAAAGATCATATAGGGGTATGCCCCGTCCTCCGCCCTTGCCGGTATGGAAGGCATACCGCCCAATATCATGACGGTGGTCATAACCAGAGACATAACTCTTGCCACCATGCTTCTGATTGTATTTTTCTGTTTCTTCATATGGATCTCCTTCGCTATAATATTATATTTACAATATATAAAATTCATTATAATTTTCATTTTATATAATGTCAACAAAAAGGTCTTACTCACTCTGTGGGTCCATTATGAAATTAACTAATTTTTTATTTTATTACAAACTTCTGTCCTTTTTTCCATAAACATAGTAAAATGTAGTTTGGTTAGAAAGAAACTTATTTTACAGAAAGACCCGGTTCCTCAACATGATCTTTAAAATCATTAAAATCAATCTATTGGCAATACTGGCGCTGCCGTTTCTGCTGATTGCTACCATAAGCGAACTGCTTGCACGGGCGCTGGAAAAGATTCCTATTATTTTACGCATGGTCTGTATCAGTGCGATCATCGTAATCATAGCGGATACCCTTAGGAACAACACCGGATTAAACGCCTCCGCGGAATTTGCAATCTACGTAGGCGTCTGCGCCGTTGTGGTGACCATCGCCCTATGGGTATTATCCGTTTTTTCCTCTATTTTGGATATCCTGTGGCATTTTATTACTTTATTTTTTAATGCAATCCACGACCTGACATACCGCTTCTTTCTTTCCCTGAATGAAAGCTGCGAAAATGAATTTATGATTTTAAGCTTAAACGGGCTTTCCACCTTAAATACCATTGCCTGTTTCTGCTATCTGCTGCTACATGGGATCGACTGGCTGATCGTCCATCTTTTATGGCTCTCCCATGCCCTGTGTATCGCTGCAAGTTTTGCCATTGCCGCAGCGGTCCTTATCAGGCGTTCTGAGGAAACGATGCTGTCCTATGGCATGCCGCTGACCGACTTTTTACGATCCGGCGATCAGGCCGCCATTTTATATGAATGTGTCCTTCTTCTTGCCATCATCATTCCGGCAGTGGTGATCCTGATTTCCCTTGGCAGGGAATGGCGCGACTGGGCTATCGAGCTGCGGATGGACAGTATGGAATACGAGGAATATATCGATACCCTTCAGGATTACAGGGTCTCCCTGTTCCATGAAGAAGAACCTGACGACGAAGCATTGGAAATGGAGGAGATTCTAAACGATCATACCGGAACGATCGACGATCTTTACAACGAGATCATAAATGTGCTTTCCATCAAAAATGACATGCTATTGAAAAACCAATGGAATGAATACCTGAAAGATCTTTCCGACCTGATCGATATGATTGAAAATGAATATCATAATGAAATCCCACACCGCGAGTTTAAAAAAATGCTTTACAAAGTCCGCTATCTCGACCGGCAAAGGAACGACCTGTTTGAAGGTATCGACAACATTCTGGAACTGGCGGAAAATCCCGCTAACACTTCCATCTTTTTTGTCGGCTGCAACAGCCGCGAACAGCTTGACAAGCGTTACCGGGAACTTTGCAAAGCATATCATCCGGACTCTGTAGGCGGCGATCAGGAAACCTTTGTGAATATGCAGCTGGAATACAGGGAACTGAAAGAGATATTTTAAGGATTGACAACTCCGTAAAATCTGATAAAATAAAACAGTAATCATTACTGATTTAGAAAGGCATGGTTATTGATATGGCATTAAATCACAGCCGCCAGAGAGACGCCATTATGGATTTTCTGTCGTGCCGAAAAGATCATCCCACCGCAGAGGTCATCTATGACAACGTCAAAAAAGTATACCCTAAGATCAGTCTTGGAACGGTATACCGCAATCTGACTCTTTTGGCGGACAACGGTGTTATCAGAAGGTTAAGAACGAGGGACAGCAAAGACCATTTTGACGCGGATCTTTCGCCGCATTATCATTTTATGTGTAATGACTG
>CAMWKA010000197.1 GCA_947174725.1 uncultured Lachnospiraceae bacterium
CAACTAAGATAGGCATACTCTAAACTTGTTGTCAAAAATACTGTATCAAGCTCACCGCCTGATAACTTACGGTTCGTCTGGGCAATCTGCAATTCATATTCAAAATCAGTAATGGCACGCAGCCCCCTGATTGCAATATGAACGTCGATCTCCTTGGCATAATCTATCAAAAGACCACTGAAAGACGTAATCTTTATGTTGCTGATATCTTTCGTAGCTTCCTGTAACATTTTAACACGTTCATCAGCGGAAAACAATGGACTTTTTGCTTTATTGTTCAAAACACTGACCACCAGTTCATCAAACATCGTTGACGCGCGGTGGATCACATCCAGATGTCCATATGTCACCGGATCAAAACTACCGGGGTAGATCGCTTTTTTCATTGCATCTCCTTTTTTCTAAGAAATACGTGTTTGTTAGATTTATAGATTTTCTCTTTGATCAGCTCGAACCCCAATTCATCACAAAAGGAAAAATCCTCATCTTTCGTTTCCTCTATGATCAACAGAGTATCTTCCGTTACCGCCTTGCTTCCTGCCGCCGCCATAAGAAGCATTCGGTGGTATCCCTTCTGATAAGGCGGATCCGCAAATACCACATCTGCCGGTTCGTGAATACTGTACTGCAGCGCCGTCACCGCATCCTGTTTTAACACCATGGCATTTTCCGTCAGCTTTGTATGTTTCAGATTCGCTTCAATACATTCAATGGCGTGCCTGTCGTTCTCAACAAAATAAGCTTTCTTCGCGCCTCTGCTGAGCGCTTCGATCCCGATGCCGCCGCTTCCGGAAAAGAGATCTACAAATATACCACCCGGCACATCATTTTGTATCATATTAAATAACGTTTCCTTGATTCTGTCTGTTGTCGGGCGTGTATCCATACCTTCCGGCGTCTTTAATTGTAAACTTCTTGCTGTTCCTGCTATAACCCGCATAACTGACCTCTTTTATATTCATTTCCATCAGCTTACCTTATCCACCATAAAATGTCAATGAAAATCAATATTTGGGTTTCGTTCCTTTCGTATCCCTGTTTGCCGTCCGCATCCTGCTGAGATTCAGAGGCTTTTCCTTATATTCAATAATGACATCTTCCGTTCCCTGCACGATATAAGCAGCTTCCAGTTCTTCCTTGTCCGTGATCTTCATTCCCCGGACGCCCACCGCAGCCTTCTTTTTCTCCGGGACCTCTTCCGCATCGATTTTAAGGAAATATCCCGCTTTCGACTGCATCACAAGTTCTTTTTTCTCATTCATCGGAGAGATCAGGAGCACTTCATCCCCATCAAGCAGTTTTGATGCCGCAACAACACGCTTTGCCACATCAAATTCTCCGCCGTCCACTACTTTAAGCATTGCCTTCCTTGTGACAAATAATAACCGGTACAGATTTAATTCCGACTGGGAAGCCACATAAATAATATCTTCCTTCTGGGAATCGTAGCTGCTGACATTATCGATCGGCACTCCTTTATCCCTAAACTTCCCAAAGGGGAAATCCGCCGTCTTAATGGAATACAGCATACCCGTATTGGTAAACGCACAGATCTTCCCGGTATTCTTACAGAACACAACGGTGGGAAATTCTGCGTCGATGGTCTCTTTATTTCTCTCATAAGCAGGTACATCGATAGTCTTGCCGTAACCAAAACGGTCCATCAGAAAGACAACATCCAGTTCCTCCATCTTCTTCTCTTCAAAAACCGCCTCACTGGCATTTTCAATGGCTGTCCTCCTCGGTCTGCCATATTCTTTACGGATATCATCCAGTTCCTGAATAATGACCTGCGCCATGGAATCCCGGCGGTCTAAAATATCCTCATAACGATAGATGTTGGTAGTCGTCTGCTCATATTCCTTCTTTAATGCATTGATCTCCAGACCGATCAACCGATAGAGCCTTAATTCCAAGATCGCGTCCGCCTGACGTTCCGTAAAACGAAGCATCTGCGCCATGATCTGTGACGCGCTGCTTTGAAATTTAATACCGTCGGTAATCCCTTCTACTAAGCAGTTTTTCGCCATGGTTTTATCCTTGGAACCGCGCAGGATTTCAATGATCAGATCGATCACATCACATGCCCTAAGCAGTCCCTCCTGGATCTCTTTCTTTTCCCGCTCTTTTTTCAATAGCGTTGTATATTTGCGCTGCGCGACCTCAAACTGAAAATCCACATTATGACGGATGATATCACGGATGCCCATGGTTTCCGGTCTGCCATCCACGATCGCCAGCATATTAACGCCAAAAGTATCCTCCAATTTGGTCTTCTTGTATAGCATATTGGTAAAATTCTCAACATCCGTATCCTTCTTTAATTCTATGACGATACGGATTCCCTCTTTGGAGGATTGATTGGAAATATCGACCACATCCGTGGTCTTTTTATTCTCCACAAGCGCAGCCACATCCTGCAGGAATTTAGAGATGTTCTGGCCGATCATGGTAAACGGGATCTCCGTGACTACAAGGGAAACCTTTCCGGCTTTGCCTTTCTCCGTTTCCACTTTACCGCGCAGCTTGATCTTACCTGTGCCGGTTCTGTAGATTTCCGCCAGCTCGTCCTTATTGATCACAATGCCGCCCGTCGGAAAGTCCGGTCCCTTAACATATCTCATCAGTTCTTCTGTGGAAATCTCCGGATTACGGATATATGCCTTGGTAGCATCGATCACTTCTATCAGGTTGTGCGGAGGAATATTCGTCGCCATACCAACGGCAATACCTTCCGTTCCATTTACAAGAAGATTCGGAAACTTTGCCGGAAGCACCGTAGGCTCTTTTTCCGTCTCATCAAAATTCGGCATAAAATCCACCACGTCTTTATCCAGATCAGCCAGAAGTCCTTCCTGCGTGATCTTCATCAGCCTCGCTTCCGTATATCGCATAGCCGCTGCGCCATCGCCCTCGATATTGCCGAAGTTGCCATGACCATCTACCAGCGGCAGCCCCTTTTTAAAATCCTGCGTCATAACAACCAGTGCATCATAAATGGAACTATCGCCATGGGGATGGTATTTACCCATGGTATCTCCGACAATACGTGCACTTTTACGGTAAGGTCTGTCATAGCGGATTCCCAGTTCGTGCATATCGTATAAAGTTCTTCTTTGCACCGGCTTCAAACCGTCCCTGACGTCCGGAAGGGCTCTTGCCACGATGACGCTCATCGCATAGTCTATATAGGATTTCTGCATTACCTCAGAATACTCGGTTTTTAAGATTCGACTGTCCATATCGGTTACTCCTTGTGTTGCTTATTTCTTCGGATCATATCATATCGATTCCGGTATTTTTTCTGTTCAATCTATCATACGGTTTAAATCTGGTTTGAATCTGGTTTGAATCTGGTTTGAATCTGGTTTGAATCCGGTTTACATAACTCTTTGTTTGTACATCTATGTTCCAAAAAAATCATAAATGAAATCATTTTTGGAACATAGATGTACAAACTTCGAGTTATGCAAACCTCAAGTTATGCAAATCTCTAGTTATGCACATCTCAAGTTATGCAAATCTCTAGTTATACAAATCTCTAGTTATACAAATCTCTAGTTATGCAAATCTCTAGCAAGGATCCATCTATGCTCCTCTTAGATGTCCAGCTGCGCTTCCCTTGCATTGGAATAGATAAAAGCTTTCCTCGGCGGTACATCGTTGCCCATCAGAAGTTCCGTCGTATCACTGGCAATCATGGGATCGTCGATGCTGACTAATTTCAGCATCCTCCGTTCCGGATCAAGCGTTGTCTCCCAGAGCTGTTCCGCATCCATCTCGCCAAGTCCCTTATACCGCTGCAGGGTAAAGGGTCCTTTGTGGGTTTTACGGTATCTCGCCAGCGCGGCATCGTCATAAAGGTATTCCTCCTTGCCCTTTGACGGGATCGCCTTATACAGAGGCGGCATGGCAATATAAACATGTCCCTCCTGGATCAGCTCCGGCATAAAACGATAGAATAAAGTCAGCAGCAATGTACAGATATGCGCGCCATCCACGTCGGCATCCGCCATGATGATGATCTTGTCATAACGCAGCTTGCTGATATCAAAATCATTGCCATACCCCTCGGAGAAACCGCATCCGAAAGCATTGATCATCGTCTTGATCTCGGCATTGGCAAGCACTTTATCAATACTTGCTTTCTCTACATTTAAAATCTTACCCCGGATCGGAAGGATCGCCTGATATTCACGGTTTCTTGCCGTCTTCGCGCTGCCTCCCGCCGAATCACCCTCTACGATAAAGATCTCGCATTTCGAGGCATCCTTAGATCCGCAGTTGGCAAGCTTTCCATTGGAATCAAAGGAAAACTTCTGTTTGCTCAGCATATTGGTCTTGGCTTTTTCCTCGCTCTTACGGATCTTAGCCGCC
>CAMWKA010000198.1 GCA_947174725.1 uncultured Lachnospiraceae bacterium
CTCCCACTGTGTTTGAGTATCTGATTGAGCAGCGTGATCAGGATACCTACGGCCGCAATTTTTATTATGATTCCTTCATTCATATCAGTATGATCACCCCCAAAATCCCGATGGTAATTCCCATACAGCAATATACCCTTCCCTTCTGCCGATACTCACTTTCCAGACGCTTTTTCTGTTCTTCCATTGCTCCGGACACCTGTTCAAAGATCTCCTCCCGATACCGGCAGTCCATCGCCTTCGTCAGATTCGTCAGTTCCATCATATACTGTATGTCTTCTTTCTTCAGACAGGTCTCTGCTGCCATACGTTCCAATGCCTCCTGCCACATATGTTCAAAGCTTTTTCTTCCGTGCTCCATCCCCTGATAGATCCCGTGAAAGATGTTCTGATACGGAAGTCTGCTTTTTTCCGATATTTTTAAGAATATCTCCCCAAGCGAAGATCTCTGGAAACTCACTTCGCTCTTAAACGCCGCAATCAACTGGGAAAGATAGTTCAATTCAACCTTCCGTTCCATCAATTCCTTTGCCTGCAGCCACCCATATAAGGATGAGGTCAGAATGAGCAGAACGGCTCCTATCAGCCTGATCATCGACATCACCTGCTGATCACCTGATTTCCGTATGTATCTAAAACCCTTTCGATCGTACCTGCCCCGTGGGATCTGCTCATGATGACATATCTTTTAAATGCATGTTCTTCAAGCAAACCTTCCAGTCCTTTCTTTTTTCTGATATCCTCCATTCCTTCCCCATGGATCGATGCAAGAATATGGCATCCGCATTTTAAAAGCTGACGGATGGCGCCGGCGTCCTCTTCCCCGCCGATCTCATCCACCGCCACCAGATAAGGATTCATGGAACGAAGCAGCAGCATCATCCCTTGCGATTTAGGGCAGGCATCCAGAAGATCTGTTCTCGCACCCAGATCATTTTGCGGCATGCCAAGATAACTTCCGCCGATCTCAGAACGTTCATCGACCACGCTGACATTTCTCCCCTCCGCATACCGGCTGCCATCCGATACCTGTCGGATGATATCGCGCAGCAGGGTTGTCTTGCCACAGCCGGGCGGTGATATCAATAGACAGTTCTGCAGCTCCCCTTTCTCATACAGATAAGGAAGGATCTGGTCGGCTGCTCCCTTTACTTCATGGGCAATTCTCAAGTTCATAGAAGTAATATTTTTGATGGAACGCAGATGACCGTTTTCTACGACGGCTTGTCCGGAAATGCCGATCCGGTGTCCGCCTTGTATCGTCAGAAATCCTCTCGCAATCTCTTCCTCATACGCATACAGGGAGTAATGACAAAGATGCATCAATATGGATTCCAGTTCTTTTTCTTCAACCCGGTATGCCATATTGATATCCCTAGTCATTTCTCCCTGTAACGTCATGCCGTATTCCCTGTTGCCTGCCAATAAAAGAACAGGTCTGCCCGCTCTCAGATGTACCTCCTGCAGCTCCTTCACCTTAGCCAGTCCGACAGCGATCCCTTTAAAACAGTCCGGAAATATCTCTTTGATCATGCTATTGTCCATCATATAAAGCACCTCCATATTTCAATATATGAGGTGTTGTCCTAATTATTCCTCCCGAATCATTTCTTTTTGCAGACGCTTCATGATCTTTTTTTCCAAGCGGGAAATATACGATTGGGAAATACCTAACAATTCCGCAACCTCCTTCTGGGTCATTTCCTGTCCGTCCGAACGGTTGATACCAAACCGCAGCATAATGATCGTCCGCTCCCTTTCCTTTAACCTGCTGATTGCACGTGTCAGCAGCGACCTTTCTACCTCCGTTTCAATGTCCCGGTAGATGATATCCTCCTCTGTTCCCAGCACATCGGACAACAACAGTTCATTACCGTCCCAATCCACGTTTAAAGGCTCGTCAATAGAAACCTCCAGCTTTGTCTTATTATTCCTGCGAAGATACATAAGGATCTCGTTTTCGATACACCGGGAAGCGTAGGTCGCCAGCTTAATATTTTTTTCCGAGCGGAAAGTATTGATTGATTTAATCAGCCCTATCGTTCCGATAGACACCAGATCCTCTACTCCGATTCCGGTATTATCAAACTTTTTGGCAATATAAACCACCAGACGAAGATTGCGCTCGATCAGAACCGGTTTTGCCTCCTCCGCTTTCCCATTTTCCAATTTCCAAATCATTTCATTCTCCTCTTTTGTATTTAACGGCGGAGGAAGGACATCGCTTCCTCCTATGTAAAACAGTTCGTTTTCCGAATCCTCCGGCAGAAGTTTATCCTTACACAAAAACCAGTAAAGCTTTGCCGTCCAGCCAAAATCTAACATAATCCATCCCTTTCTTTTAAATAATCTGTATGCAGAAGCATCTGATATTTCCCATGAGAAGATAACCTTCCATGATAGACCGCCAGAAGCATCTCCGGACACTGATATATCCCTCCGCTGTCCACGATCTTTACCTGATGCACCTTAACTGCCGGCAGCATCCCGGCATCCGTCCCGACAGCATGGAACGGAATCATATAGACACCTTCCTTTTCTTCCCGGATATTCCACTGGATACTGCTTTCCTCCACCACACAGACTGCTTTCCCACTGATCGGTTCCCGAAGACCGTTGCCGGTATCTAATAGTGCCACGGTCTCATACTCCTTACCCCGGTAATGAAAACTGACATGATACAGGGTTTTTCCCCGCTGCCAGAAAAGCCATATCAGCAAAAGCACTGTCAACAAAGCACCGGTCAAAAGCCGCATTCCGCTGACCCCGGTCAGCTTCTCCAACCTGTATGACACCTGAAAACATCCTGTCAGATACATCACTACGATCAGCAGGGCAAAAACGACACCTCCCGCCATCCTCTTATGAACTCTGCCATACAGAAACCGGAACAGTAATGTTCCGGCCAGGCACTCTGCCATAACACATCCCCATCTGCGTATACCTACAGGGAGCAGCAGACCTGCGATCCCCGTCATGCTCCACACGGCTCCGCAAAGCAGCAACCGTTTCCACACTGGCTTTCGATGCAGCAGCATCCCCACAAGAAGCATCAACAGGACATATACCAGCAGATATTCCACAAATAACCGATCCAAATATATGGTGTAATGTAAAGAAGCATCCTGTTTCATATCTCCATCCTTATGTCCTATTATAAAAAAAGACGGATATAAAATTTGTCAAAACAATGTTTGTCTCATACAATTTATTGATACATCTTTCGAGCATTTTCTACATGGAAATACATAAACTATCAACAAAACATGGCGCATGGATTTGCCGGAATCATGAAATGCCATGAATACAGCTCCTCTACTGCAAAATAAAAAAGACATGATGTGTCATTATCTGACAAAATCATGTCTTTTCTTTCTTACGTTAATTAACATATATAGGATTCGAGCCTCAAAAGGTATCTTTTAAATTTTGTGGCGGCAAGCTGCGCGAATCATCATCTGTACCTATGCTACTGTACGGAAATAAGAAATTCTAAACATTTCTGATTTAAGTTGTGGATGACGGACGCAAACGGGGCAAATTCGCCATCCATGGCTCAATTGCCTTATTAACATATATTTTATATTTAAGACTTCTCATTCCCCATATTTTCCGGCAGCACCAGATTTAGAATCACCGCCACAAGGAATACCACCGCTACGCAATTTGTAGCAAAGACATTTTGAACGATCTGCGGAAAGATCTCAAAGATCTCCGGCACCTGTGTAAAGCCGATTCCTGTACTCAAAGACAATGCCGCTATTGTGACATTTCTCTGCGTATAACCGCAGTTACTCATCATCTGCAGTCCGCTGACCACGATCGTGCCAAACATCAGGATCGTACAGCCGCCCAGCACCGCATCCGGCAGTGTGGCAAGCAAAGCTCCAAAACCCGGAAAGATCCCTGCAATGATCATGATCACTGCTCCTGTCGCAATGGTAAACCGATTGACTACTTTAGTCATTGCAACAAGCCCGACGTTCTGGCTGAATGAGGTGATCGGCAGACATCCGAAAAGGGACGATAGCGCACTGATGAAACCATCACAAGTCAAAGAACCGGCAACCTCTTTTACGGAAGCATCCCTATCCAGTCCGGATGTGGCAAGTGCCGAGGTATCTCCTATGGTTTCCGTGGCAGACACCAGAAAAATCAGAACAACCGCTATGATGGCGCTCATATTAAACTCCGGTTGAAACGGCAGGATCGCCGGAAGCGCCACAATGGAAGCCGATTTCAGCGCGGAAAAATCCACCACTCCCATGAAAATTGCCACAATATACCCCACAACAAGTCCAAAGAGAACCGAAAGCTGTTTCCAATAGGACTTTGCAAAAATATTAAAAAGTAAACAACATAAGAGCGTTATTGTTC
>CAMWKA010000199.1 GCA_947174725.1 uncultured Lachnospiraceae bacterium
GTATTTATAGATGACAATCCTTTTGAACGGAATCTGGTAAGAAGTATGCTTCCGGAGGTTGCCGTGCCGGAACTTCCGGAGGACCCGGCGCTATATCTTTCCTATCTGAAGGAACAGAATCTGTTTGAGACGATTTCTTACAGCGAGGCGGATCAGGACAGGACAAGGCAGTATCGTGAGGAAGCAGGAAGGACTTCTTTAAAACAGCAGTTTGCGACTTATGAAGAATATCTTGAACAGCTTGGTATGATGGCGGAAGCGAAGCCCTTTGATGCGTTTCATATCCCCAGAATTGCACAGCTTTCCCAGCGGTCCAATCAGTTTAATCTGCGCACGGTGCGGTATACGGAGGAGGAGACTGCCAGACTTGCAGAGGATGATCGGTATATTACCTTGTATTTTACCCTAAAGGATAAGTTTGGCGATCACGGATTGATCAGCATAGTAGTCATGAAGAAAGAAGAAGATACGTTGTTTATTGAAAACTGGCTGATGAGCTGCAGGGTACTGAAACGGACGATGGAAGCTTTTGTGGTTAATACGATGTTGGAAGAGGCCCAAAAGGCGGATGCAGTACGTATTGTGGGAGAATATATCAGAACCCCTAAAAATGCAATGGTGGAGCATCTTTATGAAGAGATGGGATTTCATACTCTGGGAGAAGGAAAATATGAAATCATGACCGCTGATTATCAGAAACAGAAAACATGGATAGAGCGTGTGGAATAACAGCGGATGCTTGTGACATACTAAAATATATGATATAATCAGATGTATGGAGGAGAACGATGAGCAGAGAAGAGATTTTAAAAAAAGTAAATGATATCTTTCATGATGTATTTGATGATGATTCGATTGTTGTTGTGGAAGAGACGACAGCAGACGACGTGGAAGACTGGGACAGCCTGATGCATATTACACTGATCTCCGAGGTGGAGTCGGCTTTTGGATTTAAGTTTCAGATGAAGGATGTTGTCGGAATGAAGAATGTTGGAGAAATGATCGATATTATACAAAGCCACTGAAATGATGTCTTTAAGAATTTTAGGGATCGTATCGACATGTGCTCCTGAAAAGAAAGGCTGGTTTTAACAGATGAATCATTATACGCTGGAAGAATTGACGATGGGGATGACGGAATCCTTTCAGGTGACTGTTACAAAAGAAATGCAGGAACAGTTTACCGCTCTTTCGGGAGATATTAATCCGATGCATCTGACAGAAGCGTATGCCAGGGAACACGGATATGAACACAGGCTTGTTTATGGGATGCTTACGGCATCCTTTTATTCGACTTTGGCGGGGGTTTATCTGCCGGGAGAGCATTGTATCTTCCATGAGATCCATACGACGTTCAACGCGCCTGTTTATGAAGGGGATGAGTTGACGGTGACGGGGGAGGTCGTGGAGATTCATGAGGGATTTCAGAGAGTGAAAATAAAGGCATATATTAAAAACGGGAAGGGAAAGAAAGTATCAAGGGCGACGCTTGTTGTGGGATGTAAAGCGTGATCCGGAAGGAATCGGTGATTCGGAAAGGCAGCTATAAGGTATGGAGAAGGAACGCAGAGATTTTGGTAAAACGTATTTGATGATTGGAGCGTCTTCTGATGTTGCTGTGGAATATATCAGAAGCCTTGCGAAGCATGCCCGTAAAAATGCTAAAAAACCTATTTTAATATTTGCGCATTATTATAAAAATAAGGATAAGCTGGAGGAGATCGCCAAGGAATATTCCGGGATCGAGTTAAAACTTCTACAGGCTGACCTGACGGATGAGGATCAGGCGTTAAAACTTGCCAATCAGGTGATGCAATATGTCAAATATCCCAATTATATTCTCCATTTTCCGGCTGTTACATTTGATTATATGCGTTATCGGGAGATCGATACGGATTATTTAAGGCAGGAGATGAATGTCCAGCTGTACTCTTTTTTGATCATTACACGGGAGTTCCTTCCACTGATGCGTAAGGAATATGGCAACAGGGTGCTGGTAATGCTATCCTCTTATGTGGAAGATGAACTTCCGCCGAAGTTTATGCCGGATTATATCATAGCTAAATATGCTCTGTTGGGAGCCATGAAGGCGGCGGCATCAGAGTATGGAGGAAAAAATTTGAAGATCAATGGGATCTCTCCGATCATGATGGATACCAAATTTCTAATGAAAATGGATCCCAGAATCAAGGAAATGACAGCAATGAATAGTCCGATCAACAGAGTGCCGAAGCCGGAGGAACTGATTCCTTATATTGATGAGTTGTTGGATTCCGGCTGCACGAAAAACGGCTATAATCTGGTAGTAGACGAATCATATTTTGAAGAAAAGGAGCCAGAGGAATGATCAAGCTGGCAATACTATTTCAAGAGGACGAGATGGAGCATATGGATCTGTCTCATCCGGAAGCCGGTAATCCCGGAGTCGGCGGAACGGCGTTCTGTTTTCTGCTTCTGATGAAATATCTGAATCATTATCAGGATGTGGTTGACTATACGGTGTATCAGTTAAAAGAAAATCTTCTTCCGGCAAAAAAGGCAGAGAAAGCGGATACTATCAGGATAGCACTGGAACGGGCTGTAGCAGATGGCAACGAGATGATCCTGATCAGAAATCACCAGACAAAAGAAATCTATGAACTGATGGCGGATTATCCGTTAAAATATATCGTCTGGATGCATAATAAGCTTACGATCGAAGAGATCCGTCTGCTGGATCGCTGGGAGGCTGTCAGCCGTATTATCTGCGTTGGACGGGAAATGTATGATTATTATCTGGACGATAGCATCATCCGAAAGATGGATGTGGTTAGGAATATGTTCGTGCCGCCTGCCGGTGAGTTGATCAGGGGGGATGAGTATCCGCCGTATGTGACTTATACAGGAAGCCTGACATATGATAAAAATTTTCACCTGCTGGCAGCGGTTTGGAAAGAAATCATCAGACAGGTGCCGGAGGCGCAGCTTCATGTCATCGGTTCCGGAAAACTGTACGATCAGAACAGTGTAATGGGATCTATGGGAATCGCGGATAAAGAATATGAGGAGTTGTTTCTTCCTTCCCTTTGCGATCAGGAGGGGAAATTGCTGCCTTCCGTGTTTTTTCATGGGATCATGGGAGAGGAAAAGTATGAGATCTACAGACAGTCGGCGGTGGGAGTAGTCAATCCCATGGCGACGGAAACGTTCTGTTTATCCGCAATTGAAAAGGGAGCTTGTGGTATTCCTGTTGTATCACGCCGAAAAAACGGTCTGCTGGACACGGTACAGGATGGAAAAACAGGGATTCTTTATAAAGATGTAAACCAGCTTGCGCCGGTGATCGCTGATCTTCTTGTGGATAAAGAAAAAAATATCCGTATGGGACAGGCGGCGGCTGAATTTGCGAGAAATGAATTTCTCCCTGACAGAATTATGGGAGAATGGATTCGGATTTTCCAGGAGACAGAGGCGGGGCTTCCCGCAGCATATCGTAAACCTGTTTCCAATTATGATAATAATGGAAAGTGGGTACGAAGGATCTGGCATGGAATACACAGGATTCCATTTCTTAAGTGGATTCCTTCCATTCATGATCTTCAGAAAAAGTAATAGTAAGACAGAACTATGGGAGAGGCGGAGTCATTGGCGAAAGTAAGCGTCCTGATTACAACTTATAATATAGAATCTTATATTGCGGAAACACTTGATTCTGTGTTGATGCAGAAAACTGATTTTTTATATGAAATTCTGGTAGGAGATGACGGTTCCACTGATGGAACAAGAGCTGTTATCGAGGGATATCTGGAACAATACCCGGAAAAAATCCATCTATATGTTATGCCAAGGGAAAAGGGAACAGATTACAACCGAGTGGAACGTTCCGCCGCCAACCGATGGAATCTTCTTACCCATGCCAAGGGGGAATATATCAGTTTTCTGGATGGGGACGATTATTATCTGTCGGAGGACAGGCTGCAGAAGATGGTGGATATTTTGGAACATCCTGATAACAGGGACTGTATTATGTGTGCCCACAATCTTTTCATGGTCTATGATACGGGAGAGTCTTTTCCTTTGTCCCGTGCCCGGATAGAAAGAAAATATTCAAGACGGCAATATTGGAAATGGATGTTTTTACAGTCCAATGGATTTCTGTTCCGTAATATTTTCCGTCAGCATCCGCCTACGGAAAACGCGAAGCGTTATTTTGACGACAATAACATCACATACTGGTTGTTCCAATATGGAAATCTGTATTATCTGCCGGAATGTCTTGGCGCGTACCGACAGGTGTCTGGATCATCGTGGAATGCTATCAGTCGTTTGCAAAAAGCCTGTTCAAACATGATAGGGTATCATGTGGAGCTGGAGTTAAAGAGAAA
>CAMWKA010000200.1 GCA_947174725.1 uncultured Lachnospiraceae bacterium
GCATTGATCTGCTTAAATTCCGCACTGGTGGTATGGGCAATCACCTTCGCCAGCGTCGTTTTACCGGTTCCGGGCGGTCCATAAAAAATGATAGAAGTAAGCTTGTCCGCCTGGATCGCGCGGTAAAGCAGCTTGTCTTTGCCGATGATATGCTGCTGACCCACCACTTCGTCCAATGTCACCGGGCGCATTCTTGCCGCAAGCGGAGACTCCTTCTCCTGTTTTTTCTCATTCATATAGGTAAACATATCAATATTGTCCATACAAATCCTCCATGCCGCCTTCGGCGGCTCAAATAGAAATGAAAAACGCTGTTTTTGCGTTTTTCGGTGTGAAACTTAATATATCTAAGGCAGTGTTTTTTACTGCCTTAGATATATTTTTCACACTAATTCTCCATGCCTTTCTAATATAGATCAGGGATCGATCAATAGTTTGTCAACCGTAACAAACGTGTACCCCTGCTGTTTCAATTCGTCAATTACAAGCAGCGCCGCCTCCACAGAAGTTTCATACTCATCATGCATCAGGATGATAGCACTGTCATGACAGTCCTCCATGATACGATTGGCAACGGTCTGGGTATCAAAAGTACACCAATCTCTGGGATCCACATCCCACAGTACCGGTATGATGCCCAATTTTTGTTCATAACGGGTATTCCATACTCCAAAAGGCGGCCGGCAAAACACCGGCGTCGAACCGGTGATGTCTCTGATGATCTCCCCGGTTCTGTTGATCTCCTCCAGAAATTCCGCTTCATTGCCAGCCGTCAGCTTCAGGTGGCTGTATGTATGATTGCCGATCAGATGCCCTTCTTCCGCTATACGTCTGACAATTTCAGGATGCGCTTCCGCATTTTTACCGATCAGAAAAAAGGTTACCTTTACATCCCGTTCCGCCAGACCGTCCAATAACCTTTCGGTATATAAAACATTTGGTCCGTCATCAAATGCAAGCGCCACCATTTTGTTTTCTCCGGTATCACCGATGCCGGAAGACAGTCCGTTTCCTGCCTGTATTACATGATCCTCCATGTCCCAATCCCCCTCTTCCGATAAAAGACTCCCGTTCGGGAGCGTTTCCGTCTGCATGGAATCCGCCATTCCACCCACTAACTGAACGCATAATCCAAGCATAACCGAAATTGTCAAAAGACACAAGAAGATTTTTTCAATATATGATTTGTCCAAACGCATAAAGACCATCCACATATCCGGCTGTCATATTCCAGTATATGCGGATGGCCCGTACAACTTATCAATTATTATCTTTATTATCCGATCTATCCCTGCTGCATGGGAAACTCTAAAACTGCTTTAAATAAATCCCCATCTGTAATAATCTTCAGACTGCCTCCCTGCAGCTGCGCCAGACTCATGGCAATGGAAAGCCCCAGACCGTTACCTTCTTTATGACGCGATTTGTCTCCGCGCACAAAACGCTCCATCAGTTCCTCCCCATTGATGTTCAGCGGATATTCCGACATATTGCGGAAGATGATCCTGACCTTCTTATCCTCATTTTCCACATTCAGATAGACCCGGGTACCCGGCTGGGCATATTTATAGATATTTCCAAGCAGATTATCAAAGATCCTGAATAAATGTCTTTGGTCAGCCATAATATGAGCATCCTGCTTTGACTCCCCAAGGATCAGTTCCAGCTTCTTCTCCGCGAATCTCTGCTCGTATTCTCCGATGGTCTGCGTAATCAAAACATTGATATCGCAGGGTGTAGGATCTGTAGCCAGATTGCCCGTGCTTGCCTTGGATACTTCCAAAAGATCATCCAGCAGTTTTTTCAGGCGTACGGACTGTCTGTGCAGCACCTCCGAATATTCTTTGACCTTTTCCGGATCCGTTTCCGCCTGCCCCAGCAGATCCGAATAATTGATGATGGACGTCAGCGGTGTCTTTAAGTCATGGGATACATTGCTGATTAGCTCTGTTTTTAAATGCTCACTCTTCATCCGCTCCGATACAGCCTTTGCCATACCTTCTCCAATGTTGTTTAAATCATTGCCATGCTCCCGATACCCAAGGATCATCTTCGAAGTATCCACATGATAAGAAAGGTTGCCCTCTGCAAGAGCTCTGCCGGCTTTTATCAGCTTCCCGCGTACCAGCCCAAAATAACAGATAACCGCTATGAGCAAGACCCGTTCAAAGCACCATATAACAAACAGCTCTACCTCACCCCAAAAAAGCAATCCTATGAATTCGCAGACACTGAGCGCTGCAAATGCAGCAAAGGCGGGTACCAATACGGGAAGCGAACGGAACACAGCCGAAATACCGCGTACCACTGCCTTGATGCATCTTCCTGTCAACCGGAGTACCGTATAAATCAACGTATGTTTTAAGAAACCGCCTCTTTTAATACGTATCGCAAGTTCCATGCAAAACAGCGTCCCAAAAAAGGCTGTCAGCATCCCCCAGACCGTCACTGCAATACCATTGATCCAAAATATCTCGCTTCGGATGCCGTATCCACTGTAGACATTAGCGGCGAGCAAAGTAATGACGTACAATATGCCAATCACCAGCGCCAGCAGGACATCCAGCCATATCCCCTGCAAAACGCCGGGATAGATCCGATTTCTTTCCATCACTATCGGAGCATCTGCGTCATATGATCCGGCAGCAACCGTCTCATCACTATCTGTCGTGGTTCCGGTTCCGTCCTGAACCGATGCCTCATCGTCAACGGTCAACAGTTCATTACGATGTCCTGCACTGCACATCAGAAAGATAAAACAGAGCAGCGTGACCATGGTCGCGACGCCTGCCACAACCGGAATTTCATAAGCATAGGAATACAGCCAGCTTTCGATCTGCCGGATATGATAATATTCATCTACATATGGCAGATACTTATTTACATATAAAACGATCCTTACTTTTTTCTCCTCAACAACCTCCTCCTGAGCAGCCTCCTGCGCAACATTCAGCTCAGTAGTAATCCTTACCTCTGAAATATCCTCAGATAACACATCTTCCTGATAAGTGGTATAAGTAATCGGCAGGAAATCTTCATACTCATATACAAAGGCATCAGCCCATCCGTCATCTTCTTCCGGCTCATAATTGCTCCACATCGCCGTATCTTCGCCTTCTATAAAAATCTCCACCCGGATATTTCTTCCATGACAGTAATCGTCAACCCTGTCGCATCCATCATTGTCAATCAGACCCCATATGTTGTATTGATCCTGCCGTGCCTGCCAATAAAATTCGTTTTTTATCCGATAATCAGAAAGAGGCTTCTCATAAACATCCTCCGAAAGCGCAAAGATTGTTCCATATCCGGCAAACACACCGACTCCGACGCAAAGAATCATCAAAATAAAGATGGCGATCTTTACCGGAAGGCTGCCCCTAAGTCTCTTCCTTTTTATTTTTTTATCCATTCCTGACTCCTCTCTTTTACACGATTCCCAAACAAAATGTTTTTACTATCCTCTTTCCTAATTTTTCATGCTGTACCCCTGTCCCCAGATCACTTTCAGATATCTGGGCTCCGCAGGATCGATCTCGATTTTTTCCCGCAGATGCCTGATATGTACCGCCACCGTACTCTCGCTTCCCAGCGGCTCCTCATTCCAGATCTTCCTGTAGATGTCCGCCGGCGCAAAGACCTCCCCGGGATGACTCATCAGCAGTTTCAGGATATCAAATTCCGTCGGCGTCAGGGAGACCGCCTCGCCGTCCACAGAGACTGTCTTTTCTTTATCATTTAATTCAATACCGCCAATGCTGATCACATCCGGAGACATCGTTCCACCTCCCAGCTGCATATAACGCCTTAACACCGACTTTACCCTCGCGGATACTTCCGCCGGCAGGAAGGGTTTCGTAATGTAATCGTCAGCCCCAACGGACAATCCCAGAATTTTATCCGAATCTTCCCCTTTCGCTGTAATCAGTATGATCGGCACATTACTTTTCTCCCGCATCCTCACCATCGCCTCCATACCGTCCATCTCCGGCATCATAATATCCATCAGCACGAGATGTATCTCCTCTTTCTCTACAATCTTACATGCTTCCTTTCCGTCAAACGCTTCATACAGCTTATAATTGTCATCCGTCAGATAGATTTTTAAGGCATTGACAATATCCCTCTCATCATCACAGATCAGTATGTTATACATCCTGCTTTTCTCCTTTATTTCTCATTATATCAGTTAACATAATATAATTTTTCAGGCAAGACTGTCTGCAGCCAGCCTCACTATGATGTTATTGTATCAAATTGGTTATTAATAAAAAATATGGAAATTTCTTAATTTTTTTTTAAGAAGATGTGTTGATAGAATCAATCTTTAATCATATGGGTGTCCGGATTGATATAGAAC
>CAMWKA010000201.1 GCA_947174725.1 uncultured Lachnospiraceae bacterium
GTGGAATGGGTCACGATATCCGCTCCCCACTCAAAGGGACGGCAGTTCACCGGCGTTGCAAATGTATTATCCACGATCAGAGGAACGCCATGCTTATGGGCAACTCTGGCAAATTTCTCAATATCCAGCACAGATACCGTCGGATTTGTGATCGTCTCCCCAAATACCGCCTTTGTATTCGGTTTAAAATACTTCTCCAACTCCTCCTCGGAAAGATTCTGATCAACAAAGGTACACTCAATGCCCATCTTCTTCATCGTTACACCGAACAGATTATAGGTGCCGCCATAGATAGACGAAGACGCAATAAAATGATCTCCGTTCTCACAGATATTAAACATCGCGTAAAAATTCGCCGCCTGTCCGGAAGACGTCAGCATCGCCGCACAACCGCCTTCCATTGCGCAAATCTTCGCCGCAACCATATCGTTGGTAGGATTCTGCAGTCTGGTGTAAAAATACCCCTCTGCTTCCAAATCAAAAAGTTTCCCCATATCGTCACTGGAATCATATTTAAATGTGGTACTCTGATAAATCGGAAGTTCCCTCGGCTCCCCGTTCTTTGGTTTCCATCCCTCATGGATGCACTTGGTTTCTACACTACTGTTCATGTTCTTAACTACTCCTCTCTTTTATATGAGACTAGGCAATTGCGAAACGATGGTTTTGCATATTTCCGTTGTGCAAAACAATTGCTTTATAATCTTTCGTTCCGCAATTTTATCCGTGAGGTTTACATTACTCAAAGTTTGAAAATATATGTTCCAAAAATGATTTCATTTATGATGTTAGAACATCTATGTTGGAACATAGATGTTCGGAAATATATTTTCAAACAAAGAGTTATGTAAGCCGGACTTAACTCTTTCGCAATTACCTGTAATAGTATTAGTTCATAGTCGGTTCAATTAATATATTTCTTCATAATATGATCAATAGAACAAATCATATCCTGCTGCAGATCCGGGTCCAATGTGTCAGCCATTTTTTGATAATATGCCAGCGCATCCGTCCGATCCCGAGATTTCATCTTTCTCACATCTAAGACATCAGCCTCCATCAAATCACCCGGTTCAAATTTATCCAGTCCGTCACCGTATTCCCTCTTATTCCCCTTTAAAAGTTTCTGTCCAGTGGGCGTCAACAGCCAACAGAACAGAAGGTTGATATCCTCCGTAGAAAACGCGGCGTCCTCTATATAGATCCCGTGAAATGCCGTCAGGGTTCTGATCATCATTTCATTGCGTACCACCTTGATCCTGTTTCTGCTAAACACCGCTATCCAGATAGGGGCGGGCGTTTTTTTCTCTATGGCATACCATGGGCTGCGATGACTGGTCAGATATCCTTCGTGGATTCCATTCTCCTCTCCATAACGAATATAAGCCTTGTCCTGTTCGGTATGCGCGCACACGCCGTTAAAGATTGCAATCTTTCTATTTCCCTCATACAGACGGCGATAGACATCTTCATTAAAAATAACATTTTTAACATCCGAAGCCTTGACCACACAGGGAAGGCAAACCTCCCCGCTTAGATGATGCCTGCAGATCATCTCCCTGGATAAAGCGAAAAATTGATTGCCGCCGGTAGCAATCCCTCTGCTGACCCTGCCAATCTTTTTTAATTGTATCAGATTATGCGTATTGGTTACAAGAGCTTCTTTCAGAAAATAAGAAAGCCATTTTTCATGACAATCAAGCCGCTGTTCCGGAATTGCTTTGGAAATGCTTGCAATATCTTCCCAGTTCAGTTGTTCCAGGGAATGTATTTCACTGAATATTACAGTATTTTCCATCATCCCACAGTTTTTGATCCGTATATTTTCCATCGGTTTTTCAAGCAATAAAATACAGCATGTCGTAAGAGCGTCTTCAAACACTCTGACACTGCTGTCAAATTTAATGATATATTTTAATGCTCCTTGTTCCAGAAGAACTCTTTTTACCGCCTCTCCATAGCCCGTATTGAAAAATTCATAGGGCATGATATAGGCACATCTTCCGCCCGGCGCCAATTCATAGATACTTTTCACCAGAAAATAGGAACTGGCATTGCAATATCCGCTAAGGGTAATCCCATATCGTTCCGAGAACAACCTTCTGATCTGCTCTCTGTCCGGTATCTGCTGAAATTTATGATACGGCGGATTACATATGATCGCGTCATACTGCATTTTTGCTTCCGCTTTTAAATAGTCTTCAACACATAATTTAAGCTGATGCAGATCGTGGGAAATTCGGCTGTTGAAAATATTTCGGAACCGTTCCGCCATATTAGGATCAATCTCATATGCAGCAACAGATAATTCTCCCGCGTCTGACTTTAAAGGAAGAAACTTCATGATCTCCCAAAGAAATCTTCCTTCCCCAACTGCAGGATCGAGGATCGTTTTGGGTTGCTTCTCCATGACCCATTTTGCCATAAATTCCGCAACAGGACGGCTGGTAAAAAACTGTCCATATTCTTTTTTATATTCACTCTCAGACCGTCCTGCCGCATTAGGCATACTTCTATGACTCCTCTCATTAGAAGTTCTTTTCAGGTAATTGCGAAACTCTGATGAAATTCCTTTCTATTGTGCATCATTGACAATTCAACGCAGGCATGCTTGCACTTGCCGGCTCGGCTCCCCAGCGCCTGCTTATGAATTTGTCAATGCTGCACAATAAAATTTCTACTTTTGAGAGTTTCGCAATTCTGTCTATGAGATTTACATAACCTGAAGTTTGAATATCTATGTTTCAAAAATGATTTCATTTATGATGTTAAAACATCTATGTTAGAACATAGATGTTTGAAACATAGATATTCAAACGAAGAGTTATGTAAATCGGACTTAATTCTTTCGCAATTACCTTGAAGTTTTTTTTCACGCTAATACAGGTGCTGAAATAATCAATGTCATATCCCCCTGCAGCCTGCACTCCGGAAGTCCGTTGGGCACAATAAAATGCGCACCCTTCTTTACCATGACTCCATTTGCAAGACCGTCTCCCTTGATCACGCTCATGATCAAAAACGGATGGCTGTTGTCGATCAACGTCGGTTTTGTAACTTTCAGCTTCCATACGATATAGCGGTCAGTAGCTACCAGCTGCTGCAGTTCATCGTCCTTTTCCTCCAAATGGATGACATCTTTTTCGCTAAACATATTCGGCGTCGTTAGGACATCTAAGCCCTGCTGGATATGCAGCTGACGCGGTACACCGTCAGAAAGTCTGTCGTAATCATAGATCCGATAGGTCACATCGCTGTTCTGCTGTGTCTCAATCAATAAAAATCCGCCTTTGATCGCATGCAGCGTTCCCGGATCGATCTGTAGAAAATCACCACTCCTGACAGGAACTTCGTTAATCAGTTCATCCCATTTGGCATTTAAGATCTTATCCTCCAGATCCGCATGATCTTTCGCCTTATTGCCCATAACAAGCGCGGCATTCTCCGGACAGTCCAGAATATACCAGCACTCTTTCTTTCCAAGAGAATTTTCATGTTCCTTGGCATAAGAATCCTCTGGATGTACCTGTAGGCTCAGATCTTCTCTTGCGTCGATCAGCTTTACCAAAAGCGGGAATTTTTCCATATCCAGATTGCCGAACAATTCCGGCGCTTCTTTCCATAACTGTGACAATGTCTTACCCTTATATACTCCGCTGGTAACCTCCGAGTCCACATCGGGATCTGCCGAAACTGCCCAGCACTCCCCAATATGATCTTCCATCTCCGTATCATAGCCCCATTCCGTCTTTAGGCGGTTACCGCCCCAGATCCGTTCCACAAACCGTGGTTTTAAGTGTAATATCTGCCTTGGCTTCTGGTTGATCGAAAGATTCGCTCCGTTACATTCCGCCGTCTTCTGAAACCAGAATGCAGAATCCTTCGCGATCCTCTGCTGCGTGGCAAAATCCACCCAGATCATACCAAACCGCTCACTATAACCTTTTTCCCACTCAAAATTATCAAGGAACGTCCATTGGAAATATCCTCTCACGTCGACGCCTTCATCTGCCGCCTTCTGCAGTGCGGAAAGATACTGGTCTAAAAATTCGATCCTTTCATTGTCATGGATCCGTCCGTCAACCGCAACATTATCCGCGCAGGAAACTCCATTTTCCGTAATATAGATCGGAAGACCATATCTTTCATAAACAAACCTGACAGCCAAGTACAGACACTCCGGCGTATTCGGCCATTTGGACGCCGTGATAGGCAGACCGTCAGGAGTCGCATCCCATACAGGCTCTCCGTCTTTTCCTGCGCTGATGTAATAACCGTTATAAATATTCTGACCCATAAAATCCAGCGGCTGATGGATCAGCTTCATATCCTCCTCTGTGATCTTT
>CAMWKA010000202.1 GCA_947174725.1 uncultured Lachnospiraceae bacterium
CAATATATTTTTCAGACGAAGCGCAATCTTACGGTATCTCGCGAAGACGACACTGCTTAAGGGCTCGTCTTCCCACAAAAAACCGATTGCCTCCTCTGAAGAAACAAATCCGCCCCTTCTGTCCACCAGCAGGGCAAACAGTTCCTTCGCTTTCTGGCTGCGAAACGCGATCGGCGCGCCATCCACAAATACATCAAAATATCCGAAGGTCCTGATATATACCTTTTTCCCTGATAACGTCTGCGGCTGTTCTTTCACTTCTTCAACAATATTATACAACATGATATACTTGGAAAATAAATTAGACTTTTTGTCAGAACAAACTGCCCTGATCCTCCGTTCCTTCTTTTGCTTCAGATCATAATAGGAAAATTCCGCTTCCCCGTCCCGGAAGATTTTCTGAAATTCCTCATATGCAATACCACTGCGGGAAACAAAATCCTCTATCCATGTCTTTTGTTTCATCAGAAACAACCATTCTTCTTTGGTATAGCCAAAAAAGCTGCATAAGTTATCGCTTACATATAACGGTGTTACATAGCCTCCTTTTATTTCAAAAGCAGCTATGCCATCAGAGAAATTCATCACCAGATTTTTCAGGGAATCATTTTCATTGCGCAGCATGCTCACCTCTGACTCATCCGATATACACCGGCTGCAGAACAGATCGACAAACGCGTCGATCTTTAAAAAGATACCCGTATAAACTTTCATCATCCCATCCGGATCATATATCCGATAATTGATCTGTGCCGATTCGGGTTCTTCCCCGATACGCCTCTCCTGAAAATACCTATCAAAATAATCTCTCACCCGCTCCTGATCTTCTTTGATCACACTGTCACGGATCCACTTTTCCGTAGCCGTTTCCATCTGCATGGGAATGTTTTCCAACTGTCCTGACAGATCGGATGCGTCTCCGTAAAAATACTGCACCGTTTCATTGGAAAAATCATAAACGGACAACGTACGATAGACGCCGGACAGCACCGTGAGATATCTGTTGATCTCTTTGCTTCGCTTTTCATAATATCTCTCAGAAGAATCAATGCATACACACTGGAATTCCTCCATCCCCTGACTGTTGACACACCGGGAGATCCACCCAAACAGCCGTGTCTTGACGCCGTCACAACGCAGGACGGTCATGCCTCCAACCATAGGTTTATCGCTCTGATAGACACGATCCAGAAAGCGGGAAAATCGCATCCGTTCCTCCATAGGAATCATCAGGTAGATATTTTCCTTATATAATTCCAGAGTATCCGTCTCCCCATTTTTCATCTTTGGAAAGCGCAGGATATCCAGCATATAATCATTGATATAGGTAACTTTGGGATGTTTTTCACATGTGTATCTGAGAATTCCGTATGATGCGGTATTCATATGATATAAGAAAGGCTCTTCCGCTTTCAGTACTGTGACGTCAGTCAGTATAGAACTGCCTACCAGCGTCCCCTGCTCCGTCCGCTCCGATACCATCGTATCATTTACAACATGGATCCTGCCATCTCCAGCAATGATCCGGTACTGCAAAGTAAGCGACTGTTCTTTCCCAGACAGCCTATGTAAAAATTCGGCATAGGCTTTCCGGTCAGAGACATATATTCTGGAAAAATAGCGGTCTTCCTCACCGCTCAAAAGCTCCTCTTCCGTAAGAGCCAACAATTCACAAAAGCTTTGACTGACAAAGCTTAAATGTATGGGCGTATCAAGAACATATTGATGAAACCCGCTGATATGATGCTGCAGAACGCTTTCCATGGCTTCGATCTTATTTTTCATCCGGAAACCAAGCCTTTTCTATCTGTTTTATGCAAGTCCGGCGCTAGGAGATCCCTAGCGGCCGTTTGCTGTTTTCTCTGCAATCATCATATCATCTAAACTCGAAAGCCCGTGCTTTCGCACTCCATGTTTGACTTCGTCAAACGCTTTCTCGTTAATAACCGCAGAAAAACAAATGCCGCTTCGCGTCGCTTGTTTTTCTTTTGCGGTTATTATATCATATCAGTTTCTGCTTCGCAATTCTGTTTTTTGGACTTTGCCGCTGATGGTCTTCGGAAGTTCCGTAACAAACTCGATCACACGGATCCACTTGTATTCCGCAAGCCTTTTATTCGTAAAATCCCTGATTTCCAATTCCAGCTCTTTAGAAGGCGTATAACCGCCCGCCAGTACGATGATGGCCTTGATTGCCTGACCGCGGAATGGATCAGGGATGCCGATCACGCTGCACTCCACGACTGCCTGATGCTCCATCAGAACATTTTCGATCTCATAGGGGCCAACCCGATAGCCACCCGTCTTAATGATATCGTCAAATCTTCCATGGAACCAGTAATTTCCGTCTTCATCCTGATATGCGGCGTCTCCGGTATGATATACGCCATCTCTCCACACATGCTGATACTGTTCTTCATTATCAAGATAGGCGCAAAATACCCCCGGCTGCTTTCCGTTTTCCGGCGGAATGATGACCACTTCGCCGATCTCCCCAACAGGAACAGGTCCATTATCCCTACTCCTGAGTTCTATATGATACAAAGGAGACGGCGTACCCATAGAACCTTCCACGGGATCTGAACCATAAAAATTGCCGATCAGCAATGTGGTTTCCGTCTGTCCATATCCTTCGCAAAGCGGAATACCGGTACGCTCCGTAAACCGCCGGATGATCTCAGGCGCAAGCACCTCTCCCGCTGTAGACGCATGCTTTAACTTTGGCATATCAGCAATGCCTTTTCTTACAAGATAACGATAGATCGTAGGCGGTGCACAAAAAGATGTGACGCCATACCGATTGATAACATCAACAATCTGCTTAGGATCAAAATTATCAAAATCATATACCATAACTGCGCTGCCAACAAGCCACTGTCCATAGATCTTACCCCAGGAGGCCTTTGCCCATCCGGTCTCCGCAACGGTAAAATGCAGCCCGTCGTCTTCTGCCTGCTGCCAGTATTTTGCCGTCACGATATGCGCCAATGGATAAGAAAAATCATGGATCACACCTTTGGGATATCCTGTCGTTCCGGAAGTAAAATACATCAGCATAGGATCCGTTACCTTCGTTTCATGGCGCGCGAGATCCGTATCCGCGTTTTTCATCTCCTCAGTCAGGTTGCGGAATCCCTCAACCTCTGACTGGACACTCCACAAAAGGCAATCTGTCCCCGTCTCTTTTAACGCCTCTTTAATTTTTTCCGGAACCCCATCCTGAGGTGTACAGATGATGGCGTCTGCATTTGACGAACTGATCCGGTAAACAAAATCATGTACCGTCAGCATATGCGTTACCGGCACCAGCACAATCCCTAATTTATGTAATGCTATGGCTGTAAACCAATATTCGTAATGACGTTTCAACACAACGATGACCCTATCACCGCGTTTTAAACCTGACTGCTCCAAAACATTGGCAATCTGGTTGCTGTATTTTCTGATATCGGAAAAGGTAAACACATCCTCTTCGTTCTCCGTATTGCACCAGACAAGCGCCCGTTTCTCCGGTGACGTCTCCGCCACTGCATCCACGACATCATATCCAAAATTAAACTGATCAGGATACTGCAGCTTTATCTCTTTCAGGCTGCCGTTTTTCTCCAAAACTTCCTGGCAAAATTGACTGTATATGCTCATAGCAAACTGTACCTCTTTCCTATTTTCTCCTATATCGCAGCTTTGCTGCGGTTCAAATCCGATCGAAAAATACCGCTCTTTAAAGCGAACAGGTCCGCTTATGAAGCTTCTGTGATGGCAAAGGAAAATTCAGCCGACACGCACATCCTGTCGCCCACCATAACTTTTCCTTCCGCAAAGTAAAAAGGATGTTTCGCCCTTTTAATACTGCACCTTGTTTCTATCGTATCTCCGGGTTTTACCGGGGAACGGAATTTCACATTATTCAGTCCTGTATATACCGGAAGCTTTCCCTCCTCCATGGCATCCTTCATCAGTACGCAGGCAGACTGCGCCAGGATCTCACACAGGATTACGCCCGGCACAATGGGATTCCCTGGGAAATGCCCCTGTAAAAAGAACTCGTCGCCTCTTACTTTATAATGGCCTACCGCCATACCATCCAGCGCCTCCACATCATCCAAAAGCAGCATATGATCGCGATGCGGAAGGATCTCCATGATCTGTTCTCTATTCATAACATGTTCCTTTCTGTCAATCAATAATTAAGGAAACGCTGACGAAAGCGTTTCCTTAAGAATATTATACTTTGCGGAATGCAAGACATGCGTTATGTCCGCCAAATCCCAGCGAGTTGGATAATGCAATATCAATATCTGCTTTTACGGCAGTATTCGGCACGTAATTCAGATC
>CAMWKA010000203.1 GCA_947174725.1 uncultured Lachnospiraceae bacterium
TTTATCGGTATTATGGAGTGACACAAGAGGATATAGATAAAAAGACCAGCAGATATAAAGAAGTAATTAAAAGTTTGGCATTAAGATAAATTCAAGTTTGTGGAGTAGTTAATGGGTACATATTTCCGAAAAGTGGCGGGGTAACCGCCATTTTTTAAATTCTGGGGGAACAGGTATTTACAAACATACGTTCTGGTGATATAATAGAACACAAGTTCGATAATGGCATTATAGATAGATGATAGAGTAAGAAAGGGATCGATATGTTACAGGAGAATGTTGAAAGCTGTCTGCCGGATCAGGAAAGCCCTTGCATAGTGGAAAGTGTAGGAACTGCCCATGCAGGGGAGCTGTCCGAAATACAAAAGAACATGAAGATGGATATCATGGACAAGCTTTCCATCCTGTCTGCCGCTGCGAAATATGATGTTGCCTGCACCAGCAGCGGCGTGGATCGCTCCGGCAATGGAAAAACTATGGGGAATACGGTCGCCGGCGGCATCTGCCACAGCTTTTCTTCGGATGGGAGATGTATTTCCCTGCTTAAAATCCTGTTGACTAATGAGTGCATCTATGACTGCAAATATTGTATCAACCGCCGTTCCAATGATATTAAGAGGACCTCCTTTACCCCGGAGGAAGTATGCCGGCTGACTATGGAATTTTACCGGAGGAATTATATTGAAGGGTTGTTTTTGAGTTCCGGCATCCTGTGCAGTCCGGATCATACTATGGAGCTGATCGGGGAGACGATCTATCTTCTCAGGACAAAATACGGATTTAACGGTTATATTCATGTGAAAGCCATTCCCGGAGCTTCTCTGGAGCTGGTCCGCCGGGTTGGGTTTTATGCGGACAGAATGAGCGTCAATCTGGAGTTCCCCACGGCGGAGGGGTTAAAGAAACTGGCGCCCAACAAGCATAGAAAGAATATTCTGGCACCCATGCGGATGATTCAGAATGGGATTCAGGATAATAAGGCGGAGATCGTTAAGTACCGCAGTGCGCCGTCCTTTGTGCCTGCGGGGCAGTCGACCCAGATGATCATCGGAGCAACGCAGGAGACGGACTATCAGATCATGACCATTGCAGAGAATCTGTACCGCAAGTTTGATTTAAAGCGTGTATTTTATTCGGCATTCGTAGCGGTCAATCAGGATAAGGAACTGCCCGTGCTGCCGGGCGGCACGCCTTTACTTCGGGAACACAGGCTGTATCAGGCGGATTTCCTTTTGCGGTTTTATGGCTACAAGGCTGAGGAATTGTTGGATGAACGGCACCCGAATTTTAATGCGTTTTTAGACCCGAAGGCGGATTGGGCAGTAAGGCATTTGGAATGTTTTCCGGTGGAGATCAATCGTGCGGATTACCAGTCGCTGCTTCGCGTTCCGGGGATCGGTGTCAAGAGCGCACAGCGTATTGTCAAGGCGAGAAGGCTGGGGACATTGGGATTTGATGAATTAAAGAGGCTTGGAGTCGTGTTAAAGCGGGCACTGTATTTTATCACCTGCAATGGCAGGATGATGTATTCTGTCAGATTGGAGGAGAACTATCTGATCAGAAATCTGACGGAAAAGAAAAATGTTGTGGACGAGGTGTCAGTACGGCAGATGTCTTTGTTTGATATGCAGGTGTAGGTGAAGCAGACGGATACGGGGCCAAAAGGTACCTTTAAAGAAATTATATGACAAGCTGCTCAAAATTAAATAACACCTTTTGACACTTGAAACTGTATGAGGCAATTGTATGGCAAACGAGGTAAGAACGCAGGGGAGTATAAGATGGTTGTAGTGATTTGTAAAAACACAATAGAAGGTATCTATAGTGGGATCTATCAGGCTTATGAGATGAAATGCGATCCTGCAGATACCAGACTTGCACTGGAAGAGGAATACGAGCCGGAATTGTTTGATGAATGTACAGAAGCTTTGGCAGATCCGGAAAAGGCAGCTAAAGTCAAAAGGACGCTGGAGAGAGAGTTTGGCAGGGAAAATACGTGGCATCTTACGTATGCGCTGGTGGCCGGGGCGGCAGATCGGGCGGATGCCGTCTATCATACCATAGTGGTGGGACTGAAACGCAGGCTGGGATTCCGCGTTCTTGAAAATCTGGCTGATCCGTATGTAATGCGTGTATTGGAACTAAAGCGCGCTGTGGAAAATGAGTTTTTGCATCTGAGGGGATTTCTGCGCTTTCGGGAACTGGAAAGCGGCATACTTTATGCAAGGATGCGGCCGCGTCATTATGTGCTGGAGCTTTTGATGAATCATTTTGAAAACAGGCTGCCGGGAGAGAATTTTATTATTTATGATGCGGAAAGAGGGATTGCCGGAGTTCATCAAATGGATATGGAGATATATTATGTAAACCATATAAGGGATCAGGAGAAGGGCAATATCCAAGTGTATTCTGATGAGGAATTGTTGTATTCCGAATGGTTTCGAGGATTCTGTAAAAGCATTGCCATCAAAGAACGGAGGAATACTGATCTGCAGAGGCAGATGCTGCCGCTTCGCTTCCGGGCTGATATGACGGAGTTCTTATAATATTTAAGAGGCTCGCATCATGGGTGCAAGTATGTTATAATTGCAACAGTTATGATAATGCGTCGGGGGAAGTCTGCGCGCATTGTGGAAAGCAAGCATGTACAGGGGAGGCAGCCGTTTTGGAAAATCGGGAAATTCATATATCGGTCCGGCAGCTGGTGGAATTTATCTTCCGCTCCGGTGATATTGATAACAGGCATGGTGTATCTCCTGAAAAGGCGATGCAGGAGGGAAGCAGACTGCACCGCATGATCCAGGGAAGCATGGGGGAAAATTACGCGGCGGAAGTGCTGCTTAAGTACCAGTATGTGACTGAGCGTTATACCATCAAGATCGAAGGCAGGGCAGACGGCATTATCTTTGAAGGCAGACGGAAGATCGGTGAAGAGCTGCAGGTGCAGCTTCCGTCTGTAAATCTGCAGTGGACGGAAGATGAGGAATTTGATCAGATTACGATAGATGAGATCAAATGTGTGGCGAAAAAGCTTGAATATATGAAAGCTCCGGTTCCGGTTCATCTTGCGCAGGCCAAGGTATATGCTTATATCTATGCATTACAGAAGCAGCTTCCGATGATCAGGGTGCGTATGACCTATTGTAATTTTGAAACAGAAGATATCCGTTATTTTTTTGAGGAATATACATTTCCCGCGCTGGAAACATGGTTTGAGGAACTGATGCGGGAATATAAGAAATGGGCTGATTTCCAGATGGAATGGGAGGATGTTTATAAACGCTCCACCCGCGCGGTAGAGTTCCCGTTCCCTTACCGGGAGGGACAGCGTGGACTGGTGGTTTCTGTTTATCAGACGATCCGGGAATCCAAAAAGCTTTTTATTGAGGCACCGACCGGGGTTGGGAAGACGATATCCACTATATTTCCCGCAATCAAGGCAGCGGGAGAGGGTATGGTGGAGAAGATATTTTATCTGACGGCGAAGACCATCACCAGAACTGTGGCGGAGGATGCGTTTGAATTGTTGCGCGGCAGGGGGCTTCGCTGTAAGACGGTGACATTGACTGCCAAAGAAAAGATCTGTCCCATGGAAGAAGTGGAATGTAATCCACTTGCCTGTCCGTATGCCAAAGGTCATTTTGACAGGATCAATGACGCCTTATATGATATCATCACTCATGAAGACCGGTTTCCCAGAACTGTGATTATGGAGTACGCAGTGAAGCATCAGGTATGCCCATTTGAGTTCAGCCTGGATATCAGTCTGTTTGCGGATGGTGTGATCTGTGACTATAATTATGTCTTTGATCCCCATGCCAGTCTGAAACGCTTCTTTTCGGAGGGAATGAAGGGAGATTATCTCTTTCTCATTGATGAGGCGCATAATCTGGTGGAGCGTGGCAGAGAGATGTACAGTGCATTCATCTGCAAAGAGGATCTTCTTGCGTTGCGGAAACAGATCAAGGATGTGATGAGTATACCTGGACAGAAAGTTTCTGCAAAGACATCTGTGATGAGACAGGAAAGCTTGTTTTCAGAAGAGGAATTTCGGAAAGAGATCACAGATGATAAGTCGCAGCAGGATCATACAAAGGATTATGCGGGAGAAAAGACCAACAAAAAGAATGAAAAACGGGATCTTCCGCTGAGCCGCATCGTCAGGCCGTTAGATCAAATCAATAAATATCTTCTGGAGCTTAAGCGGGAATGTGAGAATTATATAGAATTGGAAGATGTCAGCGATTTGATCCGTATCATGGAAAGGCTTTATACGACGATAGGCAGTTATCTGGAGGAAGAAGATGAAAGACCGGTCAGAAA
>CAMWKA010000204.1 GCA_947174725.1 uncultured Lachnospiraceae bacterium
TTCCTGTGGGATGACGAAATTTGGTCATCCGATTCCACGGATGGATTTTAATCCACAGGAATGGGGAATACCGATCAAAAATGGAGAGATGCTGGAAATTGAAATTACGGATGAAAATGTAAAGTCTGTTTTTGCAATAACTATGGATGGGATATTATCCAATGAAATTCTATTAGAACCTGAATCTGATCATTATAAGGTTTTGGTTACAACGGATGGTGGCTGGACAGTTCTCCCTTATCCAGTGCTAATTGTTGAGTCAGACAAAGATGTAGATTGAAAAATAAGATTGATATCTTATTTTTCAATCTGAGCGCAGATGAGAAACCGCCTACGCGGATTTCTCATCGTGTGTCATCGCAGCAAGCTGCTCTGACATGAGGATTATTATGAAAAGAGAGTAGAAAAATTATTTTTAAGGAGGTTTTGAAAATGAAAGAAAAATGGGAAGTAACATGGGAAGAATTGCAGGAATTAATGGGAGAAGAAAAATCGATTACGAAGAAGGAATTTTGTCTGATGGTGGCAGTGGCATTTCTTTATGGAATGGTGCTGGGGATTTTCTTTTCTCCGAAGAAACATATCATGATCGGATCTAATAATACCACAGTTACCTGCGATGAGGAAGAAAAGAACAAAAAGAAAAAGGGAAAATGCTGTAGAAATAAAGATGTTGAGAAAATGAAATAATCGGCACTGACAGTATTACGGATGATAGAACAGATGGGAGAGGAGAAATACGATGAAAATTACGTTGAAGGATGGAAGCAGCAAAGAATATGCTCAGGCGATGAGTGTCTATGATATTGCAATGGATATCAGTGAGGGACTGGCACGGGCAGCCTGTGCGGGAGAGGTTGACGGAAAGGTGGTGGATCTTCGTACCATCATTGACTCTGATGTGAGTTTAAATATTATGACAGCCAATGATAAAGAAGGTTTAAAGGTATATCGCCACACAGCGGCCCATGTAATGGCGGAGGCGGTAAAGAGGCTGTTCCCGGAGGCAAAACTGACCATCGGACCTGCGATCGACAACGGATTTTATTATGATTTTGATCATGCTGCATTTTCAAGAGAAGATCTGGATAAGATCGAGGCGGAGATGAAAAAAGTGATCAAAGAGGGCGCGAAGATCGAACGGTTTGTTTTAAGCCGGGAAGAAGCGATCAAGCTGATGCAGGAACGCAACGAACCTTATAAGGTGGAATTGATCGAAGATCTGCCGGAGGATGCGGAACTGTCATTTTACCGACAGGGAGATTTTGTGGATCTGTGCGCGGGACCGCACCTGATGAGTACAAAAAATATCAAGGCATTTAAGCTGATCTCATCTTCCAGCGCATACTGGCGCGGCGATTCGAATAAGGCGGTGCTTCAGAGGATCTATGCGACGGCGTTTGCGAAAAAAGATGAGCTGCAGGATTATTTGAAATATTTGGAAGAGATCAAGCTGCGCGACCATAATAAGATTGGTCGTGAAATGGAATTGTTTACCACAGTGGATGTGATCGGACAGGGGCTTCCGCTTCTGATGCCGAAAGGGGCAAAGATCATCCAGACGCTGCAGAGATGGATCGAGGACTTAGAGGATAATGAGTGGGGTTATGTCCGCACCAAGACACCGCTGATGGCGAAGAGTGACCTGTATAAGATCTCAGGACATTGGGATCATTATAAGGAAGGCATGTTTGTCATGGGGGATGAGGAGAAGGATAAGGAAGTATTTGCGCTTCGACCTATGACCTGTCCATTCCAGTATTATGTTTATAAGGCAAGCCAGAAATCCTACCGCGACCTGCCGCTGCGTTATGGCGAGACATCTACATTATTTAGAAATGAAGATTCCGGCGAGATGCACGGGCTCACCCGTGTGCGGCAGTTTACGATTTCAGAAGGTCATCTGATCGTCAGACCGGATCAGATGGTGGAGGAATTTAAGGGTTGCATCGCGCTGGCAAAATACTGTTTAAAGACCCTTGGCGTGGAAGAAGACGTCACTTATCATCTTTCCAAATGGGATCCGGAGAATCCGGCAAAATATATCGGTGAGCCGGAAGTATGGAACCAGACGGAGGAAAGCATCCGTAAGATCCTGACGGAGCTTGACATTCCGTTTACTGAGGATGTTGGGGAAGCGGCTTTTTACGGACCGAAGGTTGACATCAATGCAAAGAATGTCTATGGCAAAGAGGATACCATGATTACGATCCAGTGGGATGCGCTTTTGTCAGAGCAGTTTGACATGTATTATATTGATGAGAAGGGCGACAAGATCAGACCCTATATCATTCACAGAACAAGTATGGGATGCTATGAGAGGACGCTGGCGTGGCTGACGGAAAAATATATGGGTAAGTTCCCGACGTGGCTCTGCCCGGAACAGGTGCGTGTGCTTCCGATCTCAGAGAAGTACTCCGATTATGCAGAAGAAGTATATAAAGAGCTTAGAAAGCATGGCATCCTTGCATCGGTAGATCAGCGTTCCGAGAAGATCGGTTATAAGATCCGTGAGACAAGGCTTCAGAAGGTGCCTTATATGCTGATCGTCGGTGAGAAGGAAGAGGCAGACAAGACGGTATCCGTCCGAAGCAGATTTTTGGGGGATGAGGGCGCAAAGACATTGTCTGATTTTATCAATGCAATTTGCGAGGAGATTCGCACAAAGGAGATCCGGCAGGAGGCTGCAGAGGAATAAATTGGCTGCCTGATGCATAGAATCGAGCAAAAAGACCATACTACCTTTAAAAGAATATTTTGGAGGTAGGATATGGCAGAATTAAAATGCGGTGTAGAGAATTGTGCTTACAACAGTGATAAATGCTGTTGCAAAGGGGATATCATGGTGGGAGGATGCAATGCGGACTGTTCCTGCGACACCTGTTGCGATTCCTTTAGGGAGCAGAGCGAGGGCGCTTATACCAGTTCCATGGATCACCCCAGCAGAACCATCAGCATCGACTGTGAAGCGGTAAAATGCGCGTATAATTCCAATTATAAATGCGCAGCCGAGCATGTGGATATCAGCGGATTGGGCGCAAAGAACTCACACGGTACGGAATGTGCAACATTTATCGAACGATAAAACAAACTTATATTAAAAAAAGGGCATTGCAGTTGTTATTGCGATGCCCTTTTTAAAATCAACCCATTTCTAAATCGTAACTTTTCAAAGTGGGTATAATATGCTATACTTTACCTGTTAAAGATGATCTGCCAGTGCAATCCGAGGACTTACACCGGCATATGGGAAATGGAGAAATTTATGACATTCAAATCACGGCTTATATTTTTTGCAATCATTTTAGGGGCAACGTTATCATTTATGGGTATCAAAGACCTGCTGGTACTCTGGAAAGAACCGGTGGATGTTTTAAATGAGGATCCCGCCTCGCTGACCAATGGGATGCATGTACATACTACAGTAGATCTTGTCATGGATCAGTTTATCGAGGAGACTTCCTATCGTACCTCTTATGGCGTCAAGGTATCTGCCGAAGAGGAGTCGGCAAGATATTATGCGCTTCCTTATCTGAAAGTGGAAGGCGATTGGATCATAATAGATAAAGTGATCGCAATCAGGGTATCTGCAGGCAATTCTGCTTGTGGTACTTTGGAAAAAATATCGGAAGAAACGTATGAGTGGTGGTCTGATGAGACTGGTAAGGTGGATTACGGCTACACGACTCTGGAAGTGGATGGACGGCTTCGCAAGATGACAGAGGAAGAAAAGGACTATATGATTGATTACATTACTTTTGTCATGGATTGTAATCGTTCGGAAGCAGAAGAATATATGGTGCCTTATGTGATCCTGATACAGAACTTAAATGCAGCATTACCTATGACTTTGATTGGATTAGTTCTTCTGGCTATTCCGATAGCTATCCTTGTGATTACCAAAAGCAGAGAAAAAAGGAATACAGCCATGATGTACCAGCGTCCACGCGATATGGCAAAGCCGGAGGGAACATATTATCAGCCGGATGACGTTACGATGGCGCCGGCCGCTTATGGAAGTACAACCTACGGAACGAATACCTACGGGCAGAATATGTACGGCAGTACGGAAAGCACGCAGAATACATATTCTTCTTATGGAAACACAGGAACAGCACAGAATGCAAATCCGATCTATGGAGGTGCCGGAGCAGCGCAGAATGCGAATCCGCTTTATGGGAATACGAACACAGCGCAGAATGCAAATCCGATTTATGGAAATGCAGGCACAGCGCAGAATGCAAATCCGATTTATGGAAATGCAGGCACGACGCAGAATGCGAATCC
>CAMWKA010000205.1 GCA_947174725.1 uncultured Lachnospiraceae bacterium
TTGTAAGGCTCAGTGAGGAAGCGTTTCCTCCAAATGCATAATCCCCAATCTCCAGATCCGACGTATCAGGGAAAATCACCGTCGCCAGGTCCTCACAGTTCTGGAACGCATTCTGAGGCACCCTCGTAATCGAAGTTTCCGACAGATCGATACTCATGATCTCCTTACAGCCTTCAAAAGTCCCGATTTCCATTTCTGAAACTCTGGTAAGATTCGGATCGTTACTGCTATTTACCCAGAGAGCCTTTGCGTCACGGTCTATCAAACCTCTTCCCGGAAGACAGGTCGTAATCTGATAGGTTCCATTTGGCAGTATCTTATACAAAATATAATTATCAAAGGTATAATTACCCGCCGCCGCTATCGTTCTTAACGCATCACAATTCTGGAATGCCGTAGGCGCAATCTCTTCACAAGCATCGGAAAGAATAATACCCTGTAAGTTTTCGCAGCTGTCAAAGGCATAATCCGGAATGCTGGTAACGCCCGGCATTTCAATACTAATGATCCAGTCATTTCCCTTTATCTGGTTCTCCTTACTCTCAACAGCAGTCAAAGGAGTCAGATCAACATAATATCCGGAGAATAATCCGGCATGGTATCCGCCTTGCTTCTCAAAATCTGTACCAGGAATAACCAAATCGTCATTGCTATACAAATCACGTCTCGCAATATTCACACCCGAAACATCTGGATTGTTCAACGCATCAATATAAATCCAGCTGCCCTGATTCTCATTGTTAACATCAGTTGACAGATAGAAAGATTTCACGTCAATCGACGTTATTGCTTCCGGCAATACCAGCTGCCGCGTCTCATTAACGATCTGGATATCTTGCGGCGTCGGCACCAGATTTACTGATACCCCGTTTTCTGATATCGTCTTACGTTCATATCTGTCGCGTATCTCCTGCGGCAGATCGGCATAATGAGGATAGTCGATCAACAGGTTCTCATCCGTCTGCTCATCACGAATCACATAGTAGTAATTCGGTCCCGAAGAGCGGTAACAGATCCTTGTGCCATTATTATTGATATAATGTGACTGACCTCCGGGAACCGTATCATCCTCCATCGCAAAATCAAAAGGTCCGTATCCTATCTTGATATCACCTTCAAAATACAGTCCATTCTGACCGCCCGTAACAAAAGCGTTATCCGCAATCTCTACCGGTGTATTATAGGAACCCGGCGTTTCCCAAATGACTTCTGTCAGTTTCGGGCAGTCCACAAAAGCACTGTCTCCTACTGAGGCAATCCTCTCTCCGATCACTACCGATTCCAAAAGTTTATTATCAGCAAATGCCTCTGTTCCGATTGTTTCTACGGAATTGCCAAGCCGGACAGTCTTCAAAAGGTCGCACCCCTCAAAAACACCTTCGCCGATATCCTCAATCGAATCGTCATTTACAATAAGGTTGACAATATAATCCTTAACCGCCGCAGAGGAAGCCGTCGGCGCATCAAAACAACCATTTCCAAGAGCCGTGACCCTGTATGATGCAACCGTTCCCGGAATAATCAAATCCTCAATCACTACCGGACTATTGATAAACCGGCAGGCGATCAGCGTTGCCGTACCATCTTCCACACCGGCTTCTGTCGTATTGATCTTCAGTTCATAACGATAATCGCCGATACCCACTTCATAATGGTCGTCGCCATATACATCCGTATATACATACGGTACATATTCCGCCGCATTCGTAGAAGCGCTCCACGTCGATTCTCTTGGCAATGCAGGATTTGTACTGCTCCGGCTTATGTTTTCCGGACCGCGGACATAGAATTGGGCATTCTCCACATCCTTAAACAGATCCTTATGGTAAGACGCCATTCTGGCGTTATCAGGGAAGGTTACTGTCTCAAGCTCCTGACATCCCATAAAGGTATTCATAGGCACCCATGCCGCCGAACCATCTCCCAGGTTATCCGGCATGGTAACTGTTTTTAAGGTGGTGCGTCCCGCTAAAATATAGTCGCCTAAAGGTGAAGTATATTGTTTTCCATCCAAATCATACAAATCATTATATGTTTCGTTATTTGCAGCGCTTGCATAGGTTTCTATTAACTCAGGAAATGTAAATTCGTTCATTACCGAGTGACTTCCATTAGTGGACAGGGCAAAAGCCGCCTTGCCAATGGATGTTGTGGACTGCGGCGGTGCAAACGTCACATCAGCCAGACTCGGGCAGTCGAAAAATGCATACTCCCCAATATTCACTTTAGTACATGTGGACAAATCAACTTCACGAAGATTCTGACAGTTTGCAAAAGCGCCAAAGCCGATCTGCTCCACCTTGTCTGTGAATTCAATTTTCGTCAATTGCGGGCAGCCGTAAAAAGCCTCTTTTCCGATAATTGTGGTATCACTAGCCAGCGCAATACCGGTAAGGTTTTTACTGTTCTTAAATACCCGGTTACCAATATATGTAACACTGTCAAACGCAACCGTAATGATAAAAGAATCCTCAAATGCACTGTCTCCAATATAAGCAATTCCGTTTCCAACCAGGATCTCATTTACACCATTACATCCATAAAATGCTTTTTCCCCTATCGCGCTGATCAATTGTCTTGCTGTGATCCGAAAACCGTTGTCATCTACAATGAGATTTGTCGGAAGACTGCCTTTATCATCCATATTAATTAAACGCGGAATGTAAACAGAAGTGGCTTGAGGAATCTCAGCCGTGTTGACTCCATCAAAATCAGGGACATACGTTGCTCCCGGTACGGAATTGTTTACCAGTTCCAGTGTAAACCCTTTCAGTCCCAATACCTTATCGCAATAATATCTCAGGCGATCCGCCTCATCCATGTCATTTTTATTAAGTTCCATTGCAGTTACGCCAAGAGCGTTAAATGAAAGTCCATACGCCTCGTCTGCTCCGCAGTCATGTTCCTCACAATACCTTGTTACAGCGGCGTCGTAATCATTTTTAAATCGATTATAATAAGTCGGGAAATACTCTTTTACATCGTCAAGCGTCCGTCCATAGGCAGAGTCATTGCTGTACGGCGACTTATCAAGCGTATAGGACACGGTCTCCATAGCAGCATTAAACTCCGACAATTCAACAATTTGATATCCTGAAGCTATTGTTGACGAAAGATCCAGCTTGTCAACTGCATATCTATTGTTATAGCCGGTAATCACGCCTATCTTGGAATCGCCGCTGCCCTCTGTAAAATATGTATACTGCCAGTCGAGATTCCATGCATTGCTGATGTATTGAATATTGTAGGAATTTACTATTTTAGCGCTTGCAGGTGGCGTAAGACTTGGAATATTAGTGGCCTTACTTTCAAGATCACCGTTTCTGGCCAATCCGGAATCAATGCTGTAATCCATAGCTTCCATCGGATTGGGACTATCTGCCTGTGCAACACCGGAATAATCCGCCGGTATGGCAGCTACCAGAACAGAACTGACAAGACATACGCCTGCAACCGCCTTTCTGATCCTTTTTTTCATTTTACTCTTTAATTTCAAACCCATAATCATCATGCTCCTTTTCTTGAAATAAACATGCTGTTACTAATTTATTTATTGAATCCGCTTTGCTACTACTACAAAACGTCCGTTTGTCTCCTGATAATCACAAGTAGATAACGTCAGCAGGGAATCCCCATATACTGCCGTTACCCCGGTATCATAATATGCCATATCTGCCATCTCCTGCATATACGAATTAAATTCCTCCTCCGAATAAGCATCAATGAACTGATAATACTTAAACACAACCTGATCTTCCGTATAAACCTTTGACCGGAAAGCGTACATGACCTGATAAACCGCTTCCTCATAGATCGTATCAAATCTGATATACGGATGATCTTGATAATAACTCTCCGACTCATACTTCGGCAAGCTGGCAAACATCTTCCCGCTCGTCATATGGTGACCGTAGATGATATAGTTATCATTTCCCCTGACGACGTCGCAGCCACAGTCTAAGAATAAAGCGCCCGCCCGGTCTTCCTCCTGATCAAAATTATGCTCCAGATAATAGGTATTATCATTGCACTGCATCACAGGGTAGTCAATTATTGTATCGTCAATTTTGATCCATCCGATTAGGTTTTTATTGGAATTATATAAAGTAATATATTTATCCAACACATCCGGGACTTCTGTATCTTCTTCCCGGGTCACCGTATAAAAAGGATTCTGTGCCTGCGGCTGCCCTGCCAAAGCATCCGAACCCACCAGATTGGACAGATGTTCCCATCGCTGTTCGCTCCTGTCC
>CAMWKA010000206.1 GCA_947174725.1 uncultured Lachnospiraceae bacterium
AAAAGGACAGGGTATGAAGGAGTGCAGAAAACCGGTACTGTTTCCGAAAATCGTATTCCTCTATGATGAAAACCTTCACGGACCGGGGAAACCGCTGGAAGACGTCTTTGAGGCGGGGGTACAATGTTCCGCCAAAACGATGTATCCCGACTGGCTGAGCCTGACCGGTAAAGGTTATATTGCAAGTATGTATAAACAGTATGGCAAAGTAATTTCCCCGATGGGATGCCGGGCATTTCTTTCTCCGTGGTATGAGCGCGGCGGCATGCATCCTGCGGATGATCAGGATGTGCCGGTCTTTGTGGGCAGGTTTAACATCGGCGCGGTTTCTCTTCATCTGCCGATGATCCTTGCCAAAGCAAGACAGGAGAACAGAGATTTTTATGAGGTGCTGGATTATTATCTGAACCTCATCCGGCAGCTTCATATCCGTACCTATGCTTATCTGGGTGAAATGCGTGCTTCCACCAATCCTCTGGCATATTGTGAGGGAGGTTTCCTGTACGGCAATCTGAAACTTACGGATAAGATCAAACCGCTTCTGAAAGCAGCGACGGCTTCCTTCGGTATTACTGCGTTAAATGAAATGCAGATGCTTTATAATGGCAAGTCTTTGGTACAGGATGGAAAATTTGCTTTGGAAGTCATGGAATATATCAATAAAAAGATTGCGGAATTTAAGGACGAGGACGGTAATCTTTATGCTATTTACGGCACACCGGCGGAGAATCTGTGCGGATTACAGATCAAACAGTTCCGGGAAAAATACGGTATTGTGGAAGGGGTATCAGACCGTGAATATGTCAGCAACAGCTTCCATTGCCACGTAACGGAGGATATCACGCCGATTGAGAAACAGGATCTGGAAAACCGTTTCTGGGAGATGTTAAATGGCGGAAAGATCCAATATGTAAAATATCCAATCGATTATAATACAGAGGCGATCAAGACGCTGATCAGGAGAGCGATGGAATATGGTTTCTATGAGGGCGTCAATCTGTCGCTGGCATATTGCGACGATTGTGGCCATCAGGAGCTGGAGATGGATGTCTGCCCCGTATGCGGCAGCAAAAATCTGACGAAGATCGACCGTATGAATGGCTATCTGTCTTATTCCCGGGTGCATGGGGATACCAGACTGAATGACGCGAAAATGGCTGAGATCGCTGAAAGGAAGAGTATGTAAGGATGAGATACCATAATATAACAAAGGATGATATGTTAAATGGTGATGGGCTGCGTGTCGTCCTGTGGGTAGCCGGATGTTCCCATTGCTGTAAGGGCTGCCATAACCCGGTCACATGGGATCCTGACGGAGGTCTTCTATTTGATGAAAAAGCCAAAGAAGAGATCTTTGCCCAGTTGGATAAATCCTATATCTCCGGACTTACCTTTTCCGGCGGCGACCCGCTGCATACCGCAAATCGTTCCGGAGTGCAGGAATTGGCGAAAGAAGTGAAAGAAAAATATCCGGAAAAGCTGATATGGCTTTATACAGGAGCTTTATGGGAGCAGATTTATGAGGATCCCATCATGCAGTATCTGGATGTGGTTGTGGATGGAGAATTTATTCAGGCGCAGAAGGATAACAATCTGCTTTGGAAGGGCAGTAAAAACCAAAGGGTGATCGATGTGCAGGCAACATTGGCGCAGGCGGATCCACATGACCCGGTACTTCATTGTAAAGATTATGCCGCGGATCCGGACCGGGAATCAGATGCCAGAAGGGCTGTCTATGTAGAACAGGTATCCTGCGGATGTGATAATTAGTTTTATTTATGCAAATGTTCGTTGTGCAACATAGACATATCATCGCCGGGCACGCTTTCGCTGCGTGCGCTACGCAGCGGTACATAAGATGCCAAAATACGGCATCTAAGTACCGGCGAGCGCACAAGCGCCCTGCGGATGATATGGTCTATATTGCACAACTAATTTTGGAAAATCAGAAGTTTTGACATTGCCTAAGATAGATGAAAAGATATGAGGATGGTAGAAACATGCAGAAGATCAAGATAAAATATTTCTCGGATAAAATTGATAAGCTGCGCTATATCGATGGGAAATCAGACTGGATCGACTTAAGAAGTGCAGAGAATATCACCTTAAAAGCGGGAGAGTTTAAACTGGTTCCGCTGGGGGTCGGTATGCAGCTCCCCAAAGGTTATGAAGCACATGTGGTTCCGCGAAGTTCCACGTTTAAAAATTTCGGTATCATACAGACGAATCATATGGGAGTCATTGATTATACTTATTCCGGTAATAATGATCAGTGGTTTATGCCGGTCTATGCAGTGCGTGATACGCAGATCAACATCAATGACCGGATCTGCCAGTTCCGTATTGTGGAGAATCAGCCGACCATCGAATTTGAGGAGACAGCGGTTCTGGAAGGACCGGATCGAGGCGGCTTTGGGAGTACGGGGAAAGCTTAGCGTGTATTTGTAAGTGTTTCAGACGGCATATTACATTTGTCAAAGAGTAACATTGATGAGAAGAGCTTGAGGATATCAGGCTCTTTTTGATTTTTGGTATAGAAGTTCTTCCGTATGGGTAAAATAATCATGCCCGACTTGAAATTTTACGAAGCTGTTTGTGACGGAGCGCCGCAAATAGCAGGAGGGGCAGATGAGAATACAGAGAAAACGCTTCGGAACGGAGAACGCTATGGCTAAGGTCAGTACGAATGTCAAGGATAATATTGCATTTTTAAATTCCCATATCGGCATCAAAAACAGTTATGATATCGTCAGCAGGGAGATCACGATTGGCGGCAGGAATGCCTGCATGTATCTGATCGATGGTTTCTGCAAAGATGAGATGATGCAGAAGTTTCTGCAGTTTTTGATGGAACTGAAAGCAGAGGATATGCCGAAGGATATCAGTGGAATGACACAGCAGTTCATGCCCTATGTGGAGGTAGATGTTCAGTCGGATTTTGACCAGGTCATCTATTTTATCTTAGCGGGTACCTTTGCTTTGTTTATTGAGGGATTTGACCAGTGTATCCTGATCGATGCAAGAACTTATCCGGCAAGAAGCGTGGAGGAGCCGGAAAAGGACAAGGCGCTGAGAGGTTCTAAGGATGGTTTTGTGGAAACTATCGTATGTAATACGGCATTGATCCGCCGCAGGATCCGAAGCACGGAACTTTGTATGGAACTGTTAAATGCCGGAGAATCTTCCAAAACTGACATTGTCATCTGCTATATGCAGGGACGGGCGGACGAGAAATTGTTGGAGACCGTTAAAAAGAAGATACAGAATATCCGGATCGATGCACTTTCCATGAATCAGGAGACGTTAGCAGAGTGTTTATATAAGAAACCATGGTTTAATCCTTATCCGAAGTTTAAATATACGGAGCGGCCGGATACAGCGGCAGCACATATTCTGGAGGGAAATATCGTTATCCTTGTGGACAATTCGCCTTCGGCAATGATTATTCCGACTTCATTATTTGACCTTTTGGAGGAGGCGGATGACTTTTATTTTCCGCCGATCACGGGGACTTATCTGCGCCTGACGAGAATATTGATTACGATGATCACCTATCTTCTGACACCCACATTTTTACTTCTGATGATGCGTCCGGAGTGGATCCCGGAGACGTTTGCTTTTATCCAGCTAAAGGATCCGGTCAATCTGCCGATCCTGTGGCAGTTTTTGCTTTTGGAACTTGCCATCGACGGACTGAGACTGGCAGCGGTCAATACACCCAATATGCTAAGTACGCCGCTTAGTGTGCTGGCGGCGCTGGTGCTTGGGGAGTTTGCGGTCAACAGTGGGTGGTTTGCAGGGGAGATCATGCTATATATGGCGTTTGTTGCGATTGCCAATTATACGCAGTCCAATTATGAACTTGGATATGCGATCAAGTTTCAGAGGATCCTGACCCTGATCCTGACGGCAGTCTTTGGGGGCTGGGGATATCTTGCCGGAGTCATCATCTGCGTCTCCTGCCTGATCTTCAATAAGACACTTGGCGGCAAAGGTTATCTTTATCCGCTGCTTCCATTTGACTGGAAGCAGTTGAAGAAGCGTATGATCCGCCATCGGAAATCTCCCGATCTACAGCGCTGATCTTTAAAGTACCTTGACATGAGATATGATCAGGATTGCGATGCCTATAAAAATAATACACCGAATAACCCTTTTTTGATTCCTACCAGAATGCCGATGAGGATTCCCAAAAGCAAGCCAATTATGTTTGTGCAATTTGTGCATCGCAAAGCGCATACCATGTGCGGAGC
>CAMWKA010000207.1 GCA_947174725.1 uncultured Lachnospiraceae bacterium
GCATTCGTTTTTGCCCTTTTGGATAATAAAAGTAAATGGTATGAGCTGGCAGCAGTACTGGTCGGATTCGCAGGAATCCTGTTTGCCATGCTTGCTCCCGGTAATGATGAGCGGACATTGATGGAGGCGGAGAACTGGATGCCGGAATTTTTTGACCTGCATTTTCTGGAAAAAGCCCGGCTTTGTTCGGTCTTTGTATTTGAACATTTTGTAATGATTCCGGATGTGATATTTTTTCTGTTTGCATTGCTGTTAGCACTTTGCGGAGCAGGCAGTGAAGAGGATGCGGATGGCGGGAAAAGGAAGGGATTTGATTGTGTAATGGCGGCCCTTCCGCTTGTGGTAGATGTGATTTTTACAGGCTGTTATTTTATAAAAGATTTTATCATCGGTCATAAGACCAGATACGATTTTACAACGCCGTCGATTTACATGGAGGATTTTAAAACGGCATTTGTGCAGATCTCAGAAGTATTGGGACTGATATTGTTTATTGTGGCATCCGTTTATACGATTTGGCGGGTGATACCTGATCTGCGAAAAAAATTGATTATGATCTGGGCGCTTGGATGTGGTTTCGCGGTGCGGATGGCGCTGATGCTATCTCCCACGATGTTTGCTTCCTGGCATAGGACGCTGATTTTTATGTATTTCGCCTTCCTGTATTGTATCGTCATTCTGAGCGGCCTATGCAGGAAACAGTGGAAAAGACGGTTAATATATGGTATTCTGGTTATTGGTGTGATCGTAAATCTGATCCTGACGGTAGGACTGCAGATACGTAAATACACGGGCTGAGCGCGGCTCATCCAAAGAGGATATTATTGTCAGGAAAACGTAAAATATTACAGATGATTGAGGAAAATGGAGGTCAGGGATGAGTTTATTATCAATTGTTGTTCCCTGTTATAATGAAGAAGAATCTTTAGATACTTTTTACCAGACGGTACGGGCAACATTAAAACCTCTGAAAATGGACATAGAATATATCTTTGTGGACGATGGATCAAAAGATGATACACTTTCTAAGCTGAAAGAACTTCGTAAAGCGGATCCACAGATCCATTATATTTCCTTTTCCCGTAACTTCGGGAAAGAGGCTGCCATTTTTGCCGGTCTTAGGGAAACCAATGGGGACGCAGTGGTTGTGCTGGATGCGGATCTTCAACATCCGCCATCAGTGATATTAGAGATGGCGGCTTTATGGGAGGAAGGCTATGAGGTGATCGAAGGAAAGAAGAGTAACCGCGGCAAAGAATCTTTTCTCCATAAACTGATGGCAGCCACATTTTATAAGATGATCAGCGGATTTATCAAGATGGATATGAACGACTCTTCGGATTATAAGTTTATGGATCGGAAAGTTGTGGATGTACTGTGCAGTTTAAAAGAGAGAAATACTTTTTTCAGGGCGCTGTCCTTCTGGACAGGATTTCGTACCACCGCAATCGATTACGAAGTACAGGAACGGGTAGCGGGAACGACCAAATGGTCGCCGGTAGCTCTGGTAAAATATGCCTGCAACAATCTGATCTCATTTACGGTTGCCCCATTGTATATGATTGTGACCGTAGGATTATTATTTTTTGTGATTGGCGTGATCCTGGCAATCGACGCTGTTGTAGATCATTATATGGGAATTGCAGTGGCGGGATATCCGACACTGCTCGTATTACTGGTTATTGCCACTGGCTGTATTATGTTTTCCATTGGCGTCATAGGGATCTATATTGCCAAGATCTATGATGAAATCAAAGAAAGACCGCAGTACATTATAAGGGAAAGAGAATAGATTTTAATATGACTTTTACAACGATAGAATTTGCCGTATTTATGGCGGTTACATTTGTTATATATTATTTGACGCCCGGAAAGTTCCAGTGGATCATTCTTCTGATTGCCAATGGATATTTTTATTATCAGACAGGTTGGAAAAGCGCGCTTTTTCTGTTGGCAGTGGTTTTGGTTTCCTATGCGTGTGGGATTTTGATTGAAAAAACTGGTCAAAAGAGGTATGCCGTTGTAGCGGCAGTGATCCTGTTTGTACTGCTTTTATGTGTGATGCGTATGCCGTTTGCCAGTATCATCATGCCCCTCGGACTTTCATTTTACACACTGCAGTGCATCGGATATTGTATTGAAGTACATCGGCAGACGGTTCCGGCGGAGAAAAATCTTTTGAAATACGCGTTATATATTTCGTTTTTCCCCCATGTTTTACAAGGACCATTTGCGGATTACAAGGAACTAAAAGATCAGCTGCTTTCGCCGCATCGCTTTGATTATGATATGGCGCTTAGGGGATGTTATCGGATTGCATTCGGACTGATGAAAAAACTGGTGATCGCTGACCGGATCGGATATGTGGTAGATCAAGTATATGAGACGGGAGAAGGGTATTATGGAGTTACCGTCCTGTTCGTTATGGTTTTATATGCGATCCAGCTTTATACGGATTTTTCGGGTTACATGGACATGGCGGTCGGCAGCGCGTTGCTGCTTGGCATTAAGATCCGGGAGAATTTCAATGTCCCTTATGGTTCCAGATCCATGTCGGAATTCTGGCGCAGATGGCATATCAGTCTGGGCCTTTGGTTTAAGAATTATGTCTTTTATCCGGTACAGAGAACAAAATTATGTGATAAGATCCGTAAAACGATGAAGAAAAAAAAGAACCGCTATGGCATGAATGTGTTCCCTACGGCTATTTCACTGACTGCCGTATGGACACTGATCGGGCTGTGGCATGGATTTGACTGGAACTATCTTTGCTATGACTGGTTCTGCGGATTGATCATTATTTCCGCGGAGTTATTAAAACCGGTTTATGATAAGGTGAATCAGAGCGCGCCGAAGATATTTGCTTCCAGATGGATGGATATGCTTCGTGTTCTCAGGACATTTCTGTTGGTTTCTTTCAGCTTTTTGTTTTTCCGCCCGGATACCATGAAAGTGACCATGAGAATGATGCGGAATCTGTTTACACAGCCTTATGTATATCAGGCGGCGGAATTTATTTATTGGCATGTTTATGATTTGTTTTTGATTACCGTACCATTGCTGATCCTTGGTGTTGTGGATGGTATGAAATACAAGGGAATCGATGTTTATGAAAGATTTCACAGGTTCCCGGCGGTGTTGCGCTACGCGGTCTATGTGGGTGGCATATTGCTGATCTATATTGCAAAAGGGGATATGTCCAGCGGGGGATTTGCATACTATGTATTTTAAATATGGGTTGCGGTCGAATGTTTCTTTAGATTTGCGGCTTGAGAGGATAGATATGCGGGTGAAGTTTTGAAAGAGGTTATCAATTGAAAAAATTTGCTATATTTATTCTAAAATTTATTTTTGTTCTGGGGTTGGCGTATGGTGCGTATTATGCTCTGTTTTGGTTTTTGTGGCAGTCTGAGATTTGCCCGGATGCCTATGATCATGCCTATCAGAAAGCGTTGCTTTTACAATATCAGGCATTGGCGGAAGAAGGCAGGGATTCGGAGGTGATCGTATTTGGTTCCTCTTATGTACCCTTTGGCATTGATGTATCCGTGATGGAGGAAGAACTGGACAGGCCCGTTCAGATTCTTGGTATCGAGGCGGGAATTGGGATTCCGGTTTTAGTAGATATATTATATGAGACAGCGAAACCGGGGGATACGATCGTTTATATGCTTGGAAAGTCTAACTGGTATAACGAGGACTTTATGGTGATCTCCGCTGCGCTGGAAAGCGATAAGGAACGGCTGGCGCATTATTGGGACTTACGGGAAGGAACCCTGGACGTCTATCGTAACAAAATGATATGGCGAAAACTGTATGCTTTATTTGCCGGAGATCTGGTGGAGATGATCCGTTCCGGGATTTCCAACAATGAGCAGGTGTATTCTCTTGACTCTTTTGATGAGAGAGGTAATATGATAGTTCTTAGAGAAGGTAACCTGATTGGAACCGAGGTATCTCCGACGGATACTTTGTGCTTTGAGGATATGGAACTGGAAACGATGGATCTGCTAAATGAATTTGCGCTCTGGTGTGAGGAACAGAATATTACTTTTGTAATAGCATATTCCATGACCATCGATGGTTCCCTGATCGAAACGGAGGAGGAACTTGCGCAGTATCATCAGCAGATGACGGATTATATGAATGCGGATATTCTTGGAATTCCGCAGGATTATTTCCTTCCGATAGATTTTTTTTATAATCACACAGCCCATTTGAATTCGGAGGGTGCGGCAGTGTATTCCGGAA
>CAMWKA010000208.1 GCA_947174725.1 uncultured Lachnospiraceae bacterium
GCATAAGGAAAAAACATTTACGCCGCAGCCGGTGCCGGAGCTGCCGGAAGGCTGCAATATATTTGAAGAAGTTAAGAAGCAGGATATCCTGCTGCATCATCCGTACCAGACCTTTACGCCGGTGGTCAGGTTTATTGAACAGGCAGCGGCAGATCCGAATGTTCTTGCCATCAAGCAAACCCTGTACCGGGTAAGCGGCAACTCGCCGATTGTCAGGGCGCTGGCGCAGGCAGCGGAAAATGGGAAACAGGTATCCGTACTGGTGGAATTAAAAGCACGATTTGATGAGGAGAATAACATCGTCTGGGCAAAGATGTTAGAGAAAGCAGGGTGTCATGTTATTTATGGACTGGTAGGACTGAAAACACATTCTAAGATCACGCTGGTGGTGCGGCGTGAGGAAGAGGGTATCCGCAGATATGTTCATCTTGGCACAGGTAATTATAATGATGCAACAGCGAAATTATATACGGATCTGGGTCTGCTGACCTGCTCGGAAGCAGTTGGCGAGGATGCGACGGCTGTATTTAATATGTTGTCCGGTTATTCGGAACCCCTTGGATGGAATAAACTTTCCGTAGCTCCGCTGTGGTTGAAGAAAAGGCTGCTGTCACTGATTAAAAGAGAGACGGAGCATGCAAGAAATAAACGGGTAGCGAGGATCGTTGCCAAGATGAATTCCCTCTGTGATCCGGACGTGATGGCAGCGCTTTACGAGGCGTCTTCCGCCGGTGTGGAAGTATATCTGCTGGTGAGGGGGATCTGTTGTTTAAGGACGGGAATCAAGAATGTTAGTGAGAATATCCATGTGTATTCCATTGTCGGAGATTATCTGGAACATAGCAGGATCTTCTATTTTGAGAACGACCTGCAGCCGGAGATCTATTTGAGCAGTGCGGACTGGATGCCGCGAAATCTGGAACGGAGAGTGGAGATTATGTTCCCCGTTGAAGCTCCGCAGCTTAAGGAACGGGTGATGCGGATTCTGGATCTGCAGTTTCGGGATAATGTGAAAAAGCGTACTTTGCTGCCGGACGGCAATTATAAGATCATCACGGATGAGGATGCCCCGATCAACTGTCAGGAGCTCTTTCGTAAAGAAGTTATACAGAAATCAAAACAGTTAAAGCGGGACGCCGCAAAAAAACAGAGAGTATTTATCCCGAAGACACATATGGAAACCTGATGAACTGAAAAAGAAGTCTGTTATATTGCAATGAAGAAATATGGATGAATATAGAAAATAAAAGAGATAGGACAGGAATGATGAAATTAATATTGGCTTCAGGATCGCCCAGACGCCGTGAGATGATGCAGCGGTGCGGTCTGGAATTTGAACTGCTGAAAGTAGATGTGGATGAAAGCTATGAAGAGGGTGATCCACAGGAAATCGTGGAGATGCTTTCCAAGAGGAAAGCAGAGGCGGCGGAAGAACTGCTGCGGGGAGGATCCGGAGAAGAAAAACGATCAGATAATGGCTGTATCATCATCTGTGCTGATACCATGGTGGCAGCAGACGGAAGGATTCTTGGCAAACCGAAGGATCGTGAGGATGCCGTGAGGATGCTGCGTCTATTGCAGGGACGTACACATCAGGTCTATACCGGGGTCACTTTAGTGAAGGAATCTTTTTCGATGGTAACATTTTCTGAGAAGACAGATGTGATCGTGCGGTCGATGACAGAAGAGGAGATAGCTGCATATGTGGAAACCGGGGAATGTGACGATAAGGCAGGCGCGTATGCGATCCAGGGAATCTTTTCAAGTTATATCCAAGGGTTTGTAGGGGATTATGACAATGTGGTGGGACTTCCGATGAAGCGCCTGAGTATGGAACTTAGAAGGCTGGGTTATCCGGCACCGATGCCGATTCATATGGTGGTTAGCGATATCGACGGCACTTTAGTAAAGGATTCCAGCCCGGAAGTTTATCCGGAGATGATCGATGCGATCCGAAAACTTAGAAAAATGGGCATTTTATTTTGTATTGCTACAGGCAGGCAGTATTACAGCGTCCGGCATATGTTTCAGGAGGTGGCGGACGAAATTATATATCTTTGTGAAAATGGTGCGCATGTGGTATATAACGGACAGGATCTTCATATTAAAGAAATGAAGGGTGATATTGTCAGGGAACTGCTTCTGGAACTTCGGCAGTTTAGCGGGCGTTTTGGACTGGTGATCAGCACGCCAAAAGGCTGTTATCTGGAACACCCGAGCGAAGAGTTTGAGACGCTGATCAGGGACAGCTATCATAATAAATATCAGTTGACGGATGATTTTTTAAAAGAAGATATCCCTTGTATCAAAATGGCAATCTATCAAAAAGGGAGCATCAGAGAGTTTGGTGAAGGGGAGATCATTCCGCGTTGGAAAGACAGGGTAAAGACCTGTATGGCAGGCGAGGAATGGGTTGACTTTATGGACTCTCATGTTGATAAAGGAGAGGCGCTGAAGTTCCTACAGGAATATTTTGGAATCAACAAAGAGGAAACGATGGTATTTGGCGACAATGCCAATGATATCGGTATGCTGACGGCAGGAGGAGAAAGCTATGCTGTGGAGAATGCGCGGGAAGAAGTCCGTGAGAAGGCAAAGTATACATGTCCCGGCTATCAGGAAAAGGGAGTTTACACTGTCATAGCCGGAAGGCTGCTTGACAGATAACTGATGTATCATTAACAAATCATTAGAGGAGGTAAAAGTTATGCAGGAGTATGATGACGCGGTATTGGAGTGTTTTTTGGAGAAACAGTCCCAGTTGTTTCCGGAGCCGGTTGCGGAAACGCCGGAGGAGGCGGAAGACTTTTTGGAAGAATGTATGGCAGTTGTTGTGAACAGTGTAAAAGAGGTATGGGATTATTTTGATGATTCCGGCGTGGACATTTCCGAGTTGGATCCGGAAAATATCACAGATGCGGACGAAGTATTTGAGATTGGCGATGGAAGATATCTGATCGTGGAAGTATAAAAAAGCGCTGATAAAATCGGCGTTTCTCAAAAAAAATTTAAATTCAAAAACAGCTGAAGCCATATGAACTTCAGCTGTTTTTATTTTCCTTTTGTATAGACCTTAGTATAAGTACCAAAGCAGACCGTACATATTGCTTGTTAAGGAACCTTCTCCTATAGCTGACAGGAATGAATTCGGTTCAATAAACCAATCTCCGTTGACCTTAATGACATAAAAGGTGATGGTTGATTTATCGCTGCCATCTTTGCCTTCAATTACAAATCTGGCTTTTACTTCATAAGCATCCTGAATCTTGAAATTCTCAAGTTTGTCCATAAAGGACTCAACAGCGTTCTGAAGCTTGCGAACCTGACTGTCTTTTAAGGAAATATCGGCATAATCATCTAAAGCGTCTGCAAGATCTTCATAGAGATCTTCATCTTCGTAATCAATATTGTCGTCGATCAGATCAAAAAGATCCTCATAGATCTCCGCAATATCTTTGATATCCCGGTCGTCAAGACGTTCTGCGTCTCTGATCTCAATGTCCATCTTGAAATCATCTCCATATTCATCAGCAAGATCATCAAAGAAATCTTCAAATTCTTCTGCTATTGCATCATCAAAATCTGCAATAGCGTCTTTGTCTGCGCTTTTTATGATACTGTAAACATTCTTATACAGATCTACGGCAAATCCGGGAGCAATACAGGAAAGATAGTCTTCTACGTTTGCATTCTGCTTATTAAAGTTGCGCTCCAGCGCGTTCAGCGGCGATTTGTATCCCCCGCCGAGTAAACTGGATAACAGGACGATGACCAGAATAAGCGCAATAAGACCGACAGCAGCTACGGCAATGATACCAATATTACTGTTCTTGGATTCCGCCTGAGCCTTTGCTAAAACAGAATTGTCGATAGGAGCAGTATAGGAATTGTTCATTTCGGAGGCTGTAGTTGAAGGAGCATCAGCTTCGGTAGTTGCTTTCGTTTCGGTAGCCGCTTCAGTTGCAGTGGAAGGTTCCGGTGTCTTTGCAGCAGGTTCAGGGGCGGTTTTGTCATCGGCTGTCTCGTCTTTCTTCTCTTCTGCAACAGGAGATGGCAACTTTTCGCCACATTCATTACAGAACAGCGCTTCATCAGGCAGTTCTGCACCACATTTAGGACATTTTCTCATATTTTTGTTTTCCTTTCCTTTTGTTTAATGTTTAATTAAATACATACATAGACAGTATATTATTTTTGAAGTATTATGTCAATTCATGGACACGTATAATAT
>CAMWKA010000209.1 GCA_947174725.1 uncultured Lachnospiraceae bacterium
GTATAAGGGGTTGTCTCCATTGGAAAAGCTTGGACAAGGATACGGGTATGTGTCGGATATAGATGGAAATGCAGTGACTGATACCCATCAGGTGAAAAGGGGAGATCTTTTGCGGATCCGTGTAACAAATGGGACGATCGGCGCAAGAGTAGAATCCGTAACAGATATAGATCCTGATGATTCGTTTTGCAAATAATGTGCCTGCGACAGCATACAACAAATGGCTTACGCTTTACGCTGTTGGGAATTCGCAGGTTATGGAAAGGTTTGATGATTGATATGGATGAGAAAGAAAAAGTTCCCACGCTGGAGGAAAACTTTAAACAGTTAGAAGAGATGATCGAAAAGCTGGAAGATAAGGAGATCGGACTTGAGGAATCTTTTTCTCTTTACGAGCAGGGAATGAAGCTGTTAAAGCAATGTAATGATCAGATCGACAGAGTGGAAAAGAAAGTGATGGTCATGAACCAGAATGGAGCGTTAGATGAATTTTCGTAAAGAACTGGAACAGAGGACCACATCCTTGGAAGAAGTGCTCCGGGACTATCTTCCTAAGGAAGAGGGATATCAGAAAACAGTGCTGGAGGCTATGAATTATAGCTTGCAGGCAGGGGGAAAACGTCTCAGGCCGGTGATGATGATGGAGGTCTTTCACGCCTATGGCGGGGTGGATACTTTGGTACAGCCGTTTGCGGCAGCGATCGAGATGATCCATACGTATTCGCTGGTGCATGATGATCTTCCGGAGATGGATAATGATGAACTTCGGCGCGGTATGCCTACCACCCATGTAAAATATGGACAGGCTATGGCGGTGTTGGCAGGAGACGCGCTGCTGAATTATTCTATGGAGATTCTGTTAAACGCGGTTCTGAAAGAGACGGATCCGGCAATACAAAAAAGAATGTGTTACGCAATGCAGGTGCTTTATCATAAAGCGGGAATTTACGGCATGATCGGCGGGCAGACGAAGGATGTGGAGGCTGAAAAAAAGGGAGAGGCTTCCGATCTGGATCAGATTTTGTTTATTGACCGGTGTAAGACCGCAGCGCTGATACAGGCGGCCCTTATGATTGGCGCGATACTGGCAGGAGCGCCTGAAGAGGATATCGCGTCGTTAGAAAAGGTCGGTTATAATCTGGGTGTGGCGTTTCAGATACAGGATGATATCTTAGATATCACGAGTACGACAGAGGAGCTGGGAAAACCTGTCGGAAGCGATGAAAAGAATCACAAGATGACATATGTATCATACAAGGGGCTGGCGGGCGCGAAGGAAGATCAGAAACAGATGTCAGGGGAAGCGATCAGGCTGCTGGACGCCTTGTCTGCCACAGGTTCTCTGGAATTTCTGGCGGAGTTGATGAAGCAGCTGATGGAGCGGAAGATGTAGGCGGCGTCAGACAGCCGCAGAAAAGCAGGAATGTCTGCGGAGTAAATGTATCAGGTTTACGGGGTGCGGGGAAATATGGAGATGGAAGTTGATAAAGAAGAACGGGAGGCAGGGGGATCCCTTCTGGAGCGTATCAGACAGGAAAATGATATCAAGCTGATCGATCGTAAAGATTATGGAAAGCTTGCAGAGGAGATTCGCGCTTTTTTGATAGAAAAGATCAGTGTGAACGGAGGACACCTTGGATCCAATCTTGGGGCGGTGGAACTGACCATGGCACTGCATTTAAGCTTAAACCTGCCGGAAGATAAGATCATCTGGGACGTTGGACACCAGTCTTATACCCATAAGATCCTCACCGGACGGAAGGATGGATTTGATAAGCTCCGGAAGTTTGGCGGGATGAGCGGGTTTCCAAAACGCAAGGAAAGTGAATGTGACTGTTTTGATACCGGACACAGTTCCACATCTATTTCCGCAGGACTTGGCATGGTCATGGCAAGAGATCTCAAAGGAGAAAATTATAGCGTTGTTTCCGTGATCGGGGACGGTTCCCTGACCGGAGGCATGGCTTATGAGGCGATGAATAATGCTTCCAAGCTGGAAACGAATTTTATCATCATATTGAATGATAATAATATGTCTATTTCCGAGAATGTAGGAGGTATTTCCCAATATCTGAACGGCATCAGAACGGCGGAACCTTATTTGGGGTTGAAAGAGGGCGTTTATAATACGCTGATGAAATCCAAAAGGGGCGAGGGGGTCGTGGAGACGATCCGGCGTGTCAAGAGCAGCGCCAAGCATCTGGTGATCCCCGGAATGTTTTTTGAAGATATGGGATTGACTTATCTTGGACCGGTGGATGGACATGATATCAATGCCCTGATGCGCGCGATCAAAGACGCAAAGAGATGTAAAAGCGCGGTGATTATCCATGCTATGACGCAAAAGGGGAAAGGATATCCGCCTGCAGAGCGGCATCCGGCAAGATTTCACGGAGCGGAGCCTTTTGAAATAGAGACAGGTCTGCCGAAAAAGATCAGGGAGAAAGCAAATTATACGGACGTATTTTCCACTGTGATGTGCAAGCTGGGACAGCAGGACGAAAAGATTGTGGCTATTACGGCGGCGATGCCGGATGGAACAGGACTGAAGCGGTTTCATAATATGTTTCCGGAACGGTTTTTTGATGTGGGAATTGCTGAGGAACATGCCGTTACCTTTGCGGCAGGTCTGGCAGCGGGTGGTATGAAACCAATCGTGGCTGTATATTCTTCTTTTTTGCAGAGGGCATATGATCAGATCCTGCATGACGTCTGTATTCAGAATATGCCGGTAACCTTTGCGATTGACAGAGCCGGACTGGTAGGCAGTGACGGCGAAACGCACCAGGGTATCTTTGATCTTTCCTATCTTTCTTCGATCCCTAACATGCATATCATGGCGCCCAAAAATAAATGGGAACTTTCCGATATGCTGAAATTTGCTGTGGAATTTGCAGGGCCCATCGCGATCAGATATCCCAGGGGAGAAGCTTATGCGGGACTACAGGAGTATCGCAGCCCTATCGTATATGGTAAAAGTGAGATGATCTTTCAGGAAGATGATATCTGCCTGATTGCCGTAGGAAGCATGGTCAGGGTCGCGGTGGAGGTCAGGGCATCGCTCAAAGAAAAAGGTTATGGCTGTTCTCTGATCAATGCGAGGTTTGTAAAGCCGATTGATGAAGAAATGATCCGGACGGCGTTTGCTACCCATAAACTGGTTGTGACGATGGAGGAAAATGTTGCAAGCGGAGGATTTGGAGAGAAAGTCAGGAGGATTCAAAATGAAGAAAGCGCATCCGGACGGAAAACGCTGGCAAAGCTGCTGACGATCACGATTCCGGATGAATATGTAGAGCATGGCAATGTAGACCTGTTAAAAGCTGAGATTGGAATCGATGCGGAACATATTTTGGAGAGGATATTCGAAATCATATGAAGGAGCGTTTGGATGTTCTGCTGTATAAGCAGGGACTTGCGGAGTCACGGGAAAAAGCGAAGGCTATGATCATGGCAGGCAGTGTGTTTGTCAATGGACAGCGGGAAGACAAGGCAGGAACTGTCTTTGAGGAAGATAAGGTAAAGATAGAACTTCACGGTTCTACTTTAAAATATGTGAGCAGAGGTGGACTGAAGCTGGAAAAGGCGGTGCAGGTATTTGGACTTCAGTTTGACGGTATGATCTGTATGGATATCGGAGCATCTACAGGCGGATTTACTGACTGTATGCTGCAAAACGGCGCGGTCAAAGTATATTCCATTGATGTGGGACATGGTCAGCTTGCATGGAAATTGCGCAATGATGAACGTGTAATCTGTATGGAAAAGACCAATTTCCGTTATATAAAGCCGGAGGATCTGCCAGATCCCATTGATTTCGCTTCAGTCGATGTTTCTTTTATCTCCCTGTCAAAAATACTACCGGCGGCTTATCCCTTATTAAGAGAGCATGCCAAAATGGTATGCCTTATCAAACCACAGTTTGAAGCAGGCAGGGATCAGGTTGGGAAAAAGGGCGTTGTCAGGGACCCGAAGGTACATAGGGAAGTGATCGGAGCTGCCTTTGGATATGCCAAAGAGACAGGATTTCGTTTGTTGGGACTTGATTATTCGCCGATTCGCGGGCCGGAGGGAAATATCGAATATCTGATGGAGATAGAGAAGTCCGGGGAAGAAGATCTGATAGGAGTGTCTGTAATGGAAGAGATTGTAGATGCTGCGCATGGGGGATTAGTGTGAAAAATATATCTAAGGCAGTAAAAAACACTGCCTAAGATATATTAAGTT
>CAMWKA010000210.1 GCA_947174725.1 uncultured Lachnospiraceae bacterium
CCGTAATTCTCCGTAAAGACAGCTTCCAGAACAGGCTGCTAAACGCAAGAAGCGCCACGCACCAAAAAAGCTGGATGCCCAAAGCTCCAAAGCCCGTCTCTGTCCCTGCACCGCCCAGAAGAATCGTCAGCGGCGTATTGTAGATGGACTGAAAAGGCAGATAGCCTGCCACTGTCTTAAACGGTTCCGGAAAAAAGGCAAGCGGAATCGTTGCCCCCGAAAGGAGCAGAACGATCACCTGCTTCATAATGTTGATTCCCCAGATCGACTCCGTATAAAGGCAGATCGTACCCACGATAAAATCTATGCTGTAGTTGATGATGACGGCCATGATAACCGCAATCACAAAGTAAAATAGTGAGATTCCCATTGGAATCGATCCCCCTGTCACAAGGTAAACAACAAGAAAGGTGGGCAGAAATACGGCAAAAAAATTCACAACAAAGGAGCCAGAAAACGACCAGAACAAATAGCTTCTGTACCGCATGGGTTTTAACAGATCCAGTACGATCTTCCCTGACTGTATGTTTCTTCCCATATCCCAGACCGTATACATCTCCATAAAATTAAATAATGCTGTGGCAAGAACAAGATAGATCAGGGTATCCGAAAACGTCATGCCATTCACCACATCCGTTCCTGCGGAAGCATAGATCGCTTTCCAAAGGAAATATACAACCGTCAGATACAAAAGATTTCCCAGCACCAGAACGAACAGGGAAGCGCGGAACTGGATGGACTCTATGATTCCCGCCCTTGTAAGGGTCAGGTACTTTTTCAGGTTCATTTTAATAACCATGCCTTTCCGTAACCTGCGAATTCTTGACAACGAAAAGCGTAAGCTTTTTGTTGTATGCTACCGCAGGCACATATTTTAGAATGAAAAATGCCGTCTTTAAAGCGAACAAGTTCGCTTGGCATTTTTCGGTGTGAGACTTAGCACTTCTCTGCGAAACAGTCTCTGCTGTGAGCAGTTAGAAGTTCTTCTCACACTACGCCCTCCTCATAAATCTTTTTGATAACCTCCTCCGTGGAAATTTCATTCAGCTTCATGTCCCGGATGACACGATTCCTCTGGATCGTTTCCAGCACCTCCATGACCCTTACCTTTTCCTCGTTTACAAGTACCGAAACCCATTCTTCTTCCGCTGTGACCGCCGCATGATATGGAGCAAGTTCCTCTTTCAGCTGTTTGGCCTGTTCGGCAATATCTCCGTCAAAACGCAGCTGTAGTGTCCGATATGCGCCAAAAAATCCCTTCAGATGCTCAATATCATTGTCGTACAGCATTTTTCCCTTATCAATAATAATGATGCGCTGACACAGCGCATCCACATCTCCCATATCATGTGTGGTAAGAATGACCGTAGTCTTTTTCTCACGGTTCAACGCCTGAATCAACGTCCGGATCCTGCTCTTCATCGATACATCCAGTCCGATGGTGGGTTCATCCAGAAATACAATTTTAGGATTATGTAAAAACGCTGCAAGGATATCACTTAACGTCCTCTGCCCCAGCGACATCTGCCGCACCGGTTTATGAAGCAGTTCCTCAAAATCCACAAGGGATCGATACAGGCTGAGCATTTCCTCATAATCCGCATCGCTGATCTGATATATGTCCTTCAATATACGGAAGGATTCTACCAGCGGCAGAGCCCACCAAAGCTGGGAACGCTGTCCGAATACCACACCGATCTCCTGTGCATTGCGGGTTCTGTTCTTATACGGAACATTGCCGTTGACAAGAATTTCTCCCTCCGTCGGTTCCAAAACTCCCGTCATCATTTTGATTGTGGTGGATTTACCCGCGCCGTTAGGTCCAAGATATCCCACGATCTCCCCCTGCCCGATACTTAATGAAATATCGTCTACTGCGCGCACGATCTTGTAATCCCTCGAAAACAAATCTTTCAGACTTCCTTTTAATCCTTCCCTGCGGTTTAAAACCTTAAATTCCTTTGAAACATGATTGATCTCAATGATTTTCTTCATAACATTCCTCACTCCGCAGAGTCATAAAAATCCTTTTTCAGCGGATCTCTGCTAATTTCACCATTATAATCCACTATCAGATGCTTTGCAATAAATAATAAATATGGTAGACTAAAATCATAAATCAAAATTATAGTATGATGGCATAAGGTGGAATACAGATGCAAGTGATAGAGTATTTTAGCTGTGACAGACCAGAGTATTGGCTGTCCCAAATAGGAAAAAGTGATTGGGAAGCAGGGAAATTTTTACATGAATTATTAAGCAAAAAGATTCTCAGTGATATTGTGGGCGAACATCCCAAAGTACTGATGCTTACAGATGGAGATGAGCTCATTTCGTTTTGTACTTATTCAGAAAAAGATGATATTCAGCCAACACCATTGACCCCATGGATGGGATTTGTATATACCTTTCCTCAATATAGAGGTCATCGATATGTGGGAAGACTGTTTCAGGAAATTGAGAAAATAGCCAAAGCTGAGAACGTACATGATATTTTTATTTCAACAAACCATACGGGATTATATGAAAAGTATGGTTGTGAATTTTATCAGATGATGAACGATGTGAACGATGAACCTTCCAGAGTTTACAGAAAACATATGGATAATGACAATTAAATAATTGGCATTTTCTGGTCCATTATCTATTGCAGATAACGGACCAGTTTAGAGATCTATCAGCGTTCTTCTATCTGCATGGGATACTGACTGTCAAAACATGCTTTACACAGTTTCAGTCCCTCCGTCATGGAGGAAAGGTCTTCAATCCTCATATAGCCTAAAGAATCCGCGCCAATCAATTTTCTGATCTCTTCCGCAGAATGGGAGGATGCGATCAGCTGACGGTTGGAGGGCACATCTGTCCCAAAATAACAGGGATACAGAAATGGCGGTGAACAGATCCTTACATGCACTTTCCCCACGCCTGCCTGTTTCAGTAGCCGGATCAGATTGGCAATCGTTGTTCCCCGGACGATAGAATCATCTACCAGCACGATATCCTTTCCCTTTACAGCAGCTTCCAGAACACTCAGCTTGATCCTGACGCCGTTCTCCCGTTCTTTCTGGGTCGGCTTGATAAAAGTCCTGCCCACATAGCTGTTTTTATAAAATACCTGCCCAAACGCAATACCGGATTCTTTTGCATACCCCTGTGCCGCCGCCACACCGGAATCCGGAACCCCGGCGACCAGATCCGCCTGCACGGGATAGGCCTTTGCCAGCGCCGCGCCGCCTTTTAATCTTGCTTCATAAACAGAAATCCCATCCAGTCTACTATCCAATCTTGCAAAATAAATATACTCAAAGATGCAGTGCGCCTGTTTTTCCTGACAAAGCTCTGTATTGGAACTTAATCCTTCTCTGGTAATGGATACGATTTCCCCCGGCATCACATCCCGGATAAATTTTGCACCCACCGCAGACAGCGCACAGCTTTCTGAAGCCAGGATATATGAATCCTGTAATTGCCCAATACAAAGGGGCTTTAATCCCAATGGATCCCTGACTCCGATCAGTTTTCTGGGGCTTGCAATCACCAAGGCATACGCACCTTTCAATCTTCTGGCGGTCTTCATGATCGCTTCCTCAACACTTGCACTATCCACCCGTTCCCTTGCGATATAATAAGCGATGGTCTCCGAATCCGTCGTCGTCTGGAAGATCGCGCCGCTGTAGGCAAGCTCTTCGCGAAGTTTTTCCGTATTGACCAGATTACCATTATGCGCCAATGCCAGCGTCCCTTTGATATAGTTCAGCACCAGCGGCTGCGCATTATTCAATGTCGTCTCCCCGGTGGTGGAATAACGGACATGACCGACGCCAAGATTCCCTTTCATTCCCGCCAGAATATTCTCCTTAAACACGTCGCTAACCAAGCCCATTCCTTTGTGCAGTTCCATATTGCCCTTCGGTCCGCTGGTATCCGATACCGCGATTCCGCAGGACTCCTGTCCCCTATGCTGTAATGCGTATAAGCCATAGTAAATCGTTGATGCCACATCCCCGCCATGCGGATGAAAAATACCGAATACGCCGCAGGCTTCTTTGAGCTTATCATTTTTCTTTATCATGACGCTTACCTCTTTCATAAGTAATCAAATAGGCGATTGTAAAACAATTGCTTTATCATATTTTGTTATTCAGCCCATGAGGTTTACATAACTCAAGGTTTGAAAATAGTTGTTCCAAAAATGATTTCATTTATGATTTTTTTGGAACAACT
>CAMWKA010000211.1 GCA_947174725.1 uncultured Lachnospiraceae bacterium
GATCGGGATCGCTATTATGGGGCAGACGGCAGAACTTGCGCCGGCGGATAAAAAACTTTACGCGCTAAGGGATGTGACGGCAACTGTGGATAATTTTTCTCTGATTGCCAGTTCCATCATGAGTAAGAAGCTTGCGGCAGGCGCGGATGCCATCGTATTAGATGTGAAATGCGGCAGTGGCGCATTCATGAAAAAAAGGGAAGACGCCATGCGGCTGGCGGAGGAAATGGTTAAGATCGGTAAGGGGGCAGGGAAGTCCACCACCGCGTTTTTGACGAATATGGATCAGCCGTTAGGCTTTGCTGTAGGCAATGCATTAGAGGTGAAAGAAGCGATTGATACATTGAAAGGAAAAGGCCCCGAGGATTTTACGAAACTGTGTATGACTCTTGGCACACAGATGGTTCTGTCGGCAGGCATTGCGAAGGAGGAAAAAGAAGCGGAGGAAATGCTGCAAAAATCCATTGCTTCTGGCGCAGCGCTTGATAAACTGGCAGAATGGGTCGAAGAACAGGGTGGCGAAAAAGAAGCGGTGTATCAGACAGAGCGATTACCGCAAAGCCAGTATACGACTGTCTTGACCAGTCCTAAAGACGGCTATATCGGGCATATTACCTGTGATGAGGTGGGCGTCTGCTCGCTGATCTTAGGCGGCGGCAGGGAGACGAAGGAAAGCGAGATCGATCTGTCTGTGGGTATTGTGCTGAAAAAGAAGACCGGCGATCAGGTAAAAGAACATGATGTGCTGGCGGAGATCCATTATAATGACGAACAGAAATGTATCCAGGCAAAGGAACGTCTTTTAAAGGCATATTCGATTCAGGAAAAACAGCCTGGACATACGGAAATTATTCTGGATAAAGTCATGTAATCCTTTCTTTTTTCATAGCATATTAAAAAAGAGATGATATGCCATGGATATAGCAGATATCAGGGCGGCCATGACCGGTGATCATGAGCTGACGATTGAAAATTATAAAGGAATCGCAGAGTATCAGGATGATCGCATCCTTGTATGCGGCAGGGATCAAAAGCTTTTAGTAACTGGATGTGGCCTTTTTATTGATTATTATTCCAGATTCGATCTGCATATTTTAGGCAGGATAGAATCTCTGCAGTGGCTTAAGTAGCCGGATCTAAGGCAAGTCGCAGCATGGAGAATCATAATGGTATTAAGATTGCTTCGCCGTCTGTTTTTTATTGAACATCATCTGCGCATCGAGGGAGATCATGTAGAACGTTTTATCAATCTTTGCGCAAAGAATGATATCCAATTGGAGGAGATCAGAAGAACAGAAGAAAATGTCCAGGCTGTGGCAATCGGTTTCTGTGAGCCAAAGATCAAAGAATTGGCAGATAAAGCGGGTGTTGCAGTGTCGGTAACCCAAAAAAGCGGATTATTGTATCGTTTTCTGCTTTACCGCTGCCGGATTGTATTTTATCTGATGCCGCTTGTCATACTGATTGCTTTATGGGTGTTATCCGGCTATATATGGTCCGTACAAGTGTCCGGCAACCGTTTCATTACTACTGATGTACTGTATGATTATCTGATTGAGCAGGATTGGTATTATGGTGATAAAATCAGTAATATCATACCGGATGAGATGGAAGAACAGCTTCGTGCGCGTTTCCCGATCATTACATGGTGCAATGTGGTCGTGAAAGGGACCTGCCTTATGATCGATATCAAGGAAAATGAACTTGCAGGCGCACAGACGGGGAAATATCAGCAATATAATATGGACGGATATGGAGATATGGCTGCTTTAGAACAGGGAACGGTGGCCTCCATCGTCACACGCGCCGGTATTCCGCAGTGCAAGCCCGGAGACAGCGTATCGCAGGGACAGATCCTTGTGAGCGGTGAAATTCCGATTTATAATAATACGGGAGATACCGTCATTGATTACCGTTATGTGGCTGCGGACGCGGATATTATGCTGCAGTACGAGATCAGTTATCTGGATTTCGTATCTTCGGAGGTGTGTGTCAAGGAATATACGGGCGCGTCAAAGGAGTCCTCTTTTATTACTACCCAGCTGGGCGAGTGGAAGATCGGTACGCAGGATGCGCCATATGAGACATTTGATCATTATTCTTCCTGTTATCAATTAAGATGTATGGATAATTTTTATCTGCCGTGTTATTATGGTAAGATAGAGTATCTGGAAACTACGTTTCACAATATCTATCGGGATGATCAGCAAGTCAGGGAGATCTTGATGGCGGATTATGACGATTATCTGGAGGAACTGAAGGCGGCGGGGATCGAAGTCATTAGTGATGAGATACAATATATTCCGGGGGTACAAGGTACGTATCTTTCCGGTCGCTTGATGATATGCGCGCCGGGCGGAGTATTTGTGCCGATGGAAAATCCTGCTGTCATTGACACAGGAACAGATTAAATTAAATTCAGGCAGGGCATGGTTACTAATATGAATCAAGATTATAAAGAACAACTTAATATCAGCAGCGATGCCATGCGCATGATCTTTGGGGAGTGTGACCGGTATATCAATAAGATGGAGCGGGAACTTTCGGTGGAAGTCATTGATCGTGACGGTGCTTTGCAGATCTATGGGGAACCGTCTTCAGTGCATAAGGCAAAGTCTCTGATTTTAGATTTGATAGAGATCTCGAAAAATACGGATTCGCTGGAGGCACATAAAGTAGAGTATGGTATTACGATGGCAAAGGAAGATAAGGCGGACGTTCTGTTGGCGCTGGAGGATGACGTCATCTGCCACACGATGAACGGTAAAGCGGTAAAGCCAAAAACAGAGGGACAGATGAAATATGTTCAGGCCATTCGGAAGGATATGATCGTATTTGGGACAGGCCCTGCAGGAACAGGGAAAACGTATCTTGCTATGGCGATGGCAATCACGGCATTTAAGCGGGAAGAAGTCAGCCGTATCATCCTGACAAGACCGGCAATCGAAGCCGGAGAAAAATTGGGATTTCTTCCGGGAGATCTGCAGAGCAAAGTGGATCCTTATCTTCGACCTTTATATGATGCGCTTTATCAGATCATGGGAGCAGAGGCATTTAGTAAAAATATGGAAAAGGGTCTGATTGAAGTGGCGCCTTTGGCTTATATGAGGGGGCGGACGCTGGATAATGCCTTTATCATTTTAGACGAAGCACAAAATACTACGCCTGCGCAGATGAAGATGTTTTTGACCAGAATCGGTTTTGGCTCCAAGGCAGTGATTACCGGAGACCGCACCCAGAAGGATCTGTCTCAGGGGACGGTTTCCGGACTGGACGAGGCGTGCAGGATACTTTCCAAAGTGGAAGGCATCTCCTTTTGTACGCTGACCAGTAAGGATGTGGTAAGACATCCGCTGGTTATGAAGATCGTGCAGGAGTATGAGAAATATGAACAATCAAAAAAACGCTCAAAATATGACAGGCAGACGAACCGTAATCCCAAAGGATAGAGGACGATCAATATGACATTGTATTTTGAAAAAGAAACGAAGGAAGAACTGGCACTGGACTTTGAAACGATCGCCAAAGATGTGATCGGGGCGGCGCTTACGTTTTACCGCTGCCCATATGAAGTCTGTGTTTCTGTTTATCTTGTGGATGGTGAGACGATACAACGCGCCAACCGTGAAACACGTGGTATCGATAAGATCACGGACGTGCTGTCCTTTCCTAACGTACCTTTTGAGAAAGAGGCGGATTTTGCGATCCTGGAGGAAGAAGGCAGCCATTACGCTTACTTTGATCCGGATACGGAAGAGCTGATCTTAGGGGAGATCATGATCTGTCAGAAACAGATGACGGAGCAGGCAGAACAGTATGGACACAGTATCCTGCGGGAATATGCTTTTTTGTTGACGCATAGTATGCTGCATCTTTTAGGATATGACCACATGGAGGAATCGCAGAGACTACGAATGGAAGAAGCACAGAGATTGATATTGGAGCAGCTTTCTATTACAAGGGAATAGATTGAAAAATCTTAGATACTGAGATAATTCATGAAGAATTTCGGATGTTTGCGAGGAGAGAAAGGACAAGATATGGGCAAAAGAAAAAGAGTAAGAAAAATACAGAATAGTTATCCGGCAGAGAACCTGGTGATTCCGGCAGTGGTTTTGATGATCATTCTGCTTACTTCATGGACATGGGCGGTGATTGTTTCCCAAAATGGATTACAGGGATCGGCGTATTTTTTTTCGGTATTTGATCTGATCCTGATC
>CAMWKA010000212.1 GCA_947174725.1 uncultured Lachnospiraceae bacterium
AAAACGATGCAATGATCCAATCGAACTGAAGGAGCTGACCTTTGTGTATAAAAAGCATAAATTCAGTAAATGGTATAAAGAAGGAAGAAGCCGAAGGTAGTTTGGGTGTTTACATTATGGCAATTTATGGATATAATGAATGAAGCATCATACGTTTAGAAGAATATTCGGTATAAGATTATTTCAGCAGAATCGAGGGATGATCAATTTTAGATGAGAAAGGAATAAGAGTAGAATGAAAAACGCATTGATAACGGGAATTAATGGACAGGATGGTTCTTATCTGGCAGAACTGCTTTTGGAAAAGGGGTACAATGTTTACGGTATTTTAAGAAGAAAGTCAGTCGTGGATTATGGTAATGTATCACATCTGACGGACAAGATCCATTTTATCTATGCAGATATGACGGATGTAATATCTCTGATCAGCGCTATGCGGATTTCCCAGGCGGATGAAGTATATAATCTGGCGGCGCAGTCCTTTGTTGCAACCAGCTGGGATCAGCCAATCGTAACAGCGAATATTGACGCGGTTGGCGTGACTAATCTGCTGGAAGCGATCCGTGTGGTAAATCCGAAAGCAAGATTTTATCAGGCATCCACCTCAGAAATGTTTGGTATGGTACAGGCGATCCCGCAGGATGAGACAACGCCGTTTTATCCGAGAAGTCCTTATGGGGTGGCGAAATTGTACGGACATTGGATCACTAAAAATTATCGGGAAAGTTTCGGTATGTTCGCCTGCAGCGGTATTTTATTTAATCATGAAGGGGAACGGCGCGGTAAGGAATTTGTTACAAGAAAGATTACGGATACCGTTGCGAGAATCAAGCTTGGCGTTGCGGATCATCTGGAGCTTGGCAATATGGATGCAAAACGTGACTGGGGTCATTCCAAGGATTACGTCCGCGCAATGTGGTTGATGCTTCAGCAGGACGAGCCGGACGATTATGTTGTCGCAACCGGCGAGACCAGAACAGTGCGTGATTTTGTGACTGCTGCTTTCCAGAAGGTGGGAATTGACATCGAGTTTTCCGGAACAGGGGTAGATGAGGTAGGCAAGGATAAGGCGACCGGTAAGGTGCTTGTGAAAGTGAATCCGAAGTTTTTCCGCCCTGCCGAGGTAGAACTTCTGATTGGCAATCCGAAAAAGGCCGAGGAGAAGCTGGGTTGGAAACGGGAGATCTCTTTTGATGAGATCGTGGAAAGAATGATCAAAACAGATCTTGAGTTTGTCCAGAAGGAAATCGACTACGCTAAGCTGTAATTAAGTAAAGGTGAGAGTTTAAAGACCGGATGTCATAAAATAAAATGTGCGTCATCGCAGTAAAGCTGCGCTGACATGGAGAATCAGATTGAGAAATCATAGATTTTTCAATCTGATTGCTTTAGTAATTAGAAGTACTTTTCACACAGAAAATGCAAAGTGAATTGAGGCAATGCTGTTTAACATGGGCGTTGCAGGAACGCTTAGAAAGGAAAGGATTGATGAAAAAAGCATTGATCATAGGAGCTGCGGGATTTGCAGGACGGTATTTGATACGTCATCTGCACGAAGACTGTCATATGGAAGTCGCGGCTACAAAGCTTGCGAATGAACAGTTGGATGGACTGCCAGTAGAAGCGCACAATCTTGATATTCTAAATAAAGATGATATCATAGAGCTTTTGTTTTCGGTAAGACCGGACTATATCTTTCATCTGGCAGCGCAGAGTTCCGTCAGTGTTGCATGGAACAATCCCCAGCTGACAATCGACATCAATATCAAAGGCTGCGTCAATGTCCTGGATGCTGTCAGGGAATTGTATTATAAACCGCGGATCCTTATGATCGGTTCCGGCGAGGAGTATGGACATATTCTTCCCGGAGAAACGCCGATTTTGGAGAATATCCGTTTGAATCCCGGCAATATTTATGCTGCGACAAAGGCATGCCAGAATATGATCGGAAGCATTTATTCCAAAGCGTATGATATGGAAGTCGTGTTGGTCAGGGCATTTAATCATATCGGACCGGGACAGTCTTCGATTTTTGTGGTTTCGGATTTCTGCAGACAGGTGGCGGAGATCGAGAAGGGACTGCGGGAGCCGGTGATGTATGTGGGCAATCTTTCCGCAAAGCGTGATTTTACAGATGTGCGCGACGTAGTAAGGGTTTATGCGCTGCTTGTGCAGTATGGAGAAAAAGGAGAAACCTATAATGTCGGACGCGGCAAGGCCGTGGAGATCAGGGAGATCCTGGATAAGATCATTGCGCTTTCCGATTGTGAGATCAAGGTGGAGATCGATCCGGCTAAGATACGGCCCGTGGATGTTCCCATTATCGAAGCGGATATTACGAAGCTGCGGCGGGCTACAGGGTGGCAGGCGGAGATATCTTTGGAAAAGACGATAGAAGAAGTGTTGAATTATTGGAGAGAAAGGACGGATAAGGGATGAGTATAAGTCTTTTTGATGCAGAGGGCATTACAAAATCGGAGCGTATGCTGCATACGCCGTCGGGATTCGCGAAAAAGAATCTTTCCTATATACAGGAGGTCGGAAGGCTAAAAAGTTTAAAAACCCATAGCTCGATTCGGGAAAATCTGGAGTCCTTTCTTTTGTTTCTGATCTTAGATGGAGAGGGAAGCGTGGTATATCAGGATAACACATATCCGGTTAAGAAGGGAGAACTGGTTTTTCTGGACTGCAGGATGCATTATGAACATAAGAGCAGCGAAGAACATCCATGGGAATTGCTGTGGGTTCATTTTAACGGCAGTCTGCCACAGGCGTGTTATCCGATCTTTTATGAAAAAAATAATAACTCACCTGTTTTATGTCCTCAGACAGGACTGGCGCCATATCAGGAGATCATGGAGCGCTTGATGGGGCAGATGAAGGAACGGGAACTTCTTGCCGAGATGCAATCCTCCCATGAATTATCAGCACTTATGTGTGCGTGTATTGGAGAGGTGATCCACAACGCTGTGGCAAATGCGTCCGCAGGGGAGACCGATATGAGAGCTGATGATGATATCCTTAGAAAGGAAGATTACGAGGGAATCAGAGAATATATCAATGAACATTTTGGTGACGCGGGGTTGGAATCGGCGTTGGCGATCCAATTTGGGGTCGGACAACAGGAGTTAAGCCGGGCGTTTGAAAAGAAATATGGGATCACTTTGGATGCTTATATTGCCAATCGTAAATTTAACAAAGCAAAAGAACTTCTCCGCTTTACAATCAAGCCGGTGGAGGAGATTGTAGTAGAATCGGGAATCGGCAATGAGGATACCTTCCGGCAGTTGTTTTTGGACAATGAAGAGATGACGCCGGAAGAATATCGAAGGAAATGGGCTCAATGGATCAAAAGTGAGTAAGGTCGGATGTTTCTTTCGCAAGCCGCTCAGGGCTCCAGCGGACGAGCTGCATATTGTCGCCGTGATTGGCGGCATGAGTTGTCAAATGGAAAACCTGTTTCAGATATTGCAGGGTAACCTTTGTGGAAAGCTTGGATTCGCCTGATTCCCGGGACTGAAATACGTAAGGCGTCTCTAAAATCTTTATGATCGGACACATGGCGATGACTTCGATCATGATTTTCCAGCCGATCGGATTTAAATCTGCCCCTTCTAATAGTTCACGACGTACCATAAACAAACCGCTGGTGGGATCGCTGACTTTTCGGAGACAGCGCAGCAGGACCTTGCCAATATATCTTGCTGTCCAGGAAACAAATTTTCTCCAGGGATCGAGTCCGCCGTCGCTTCCGCCGGGAATAAAGCGGCTTGGTATCGCCATGTCTGCGTGGGCAAGCATAGCGGCGTACATATCTGCAAGGACTTCGGGGGGATGCTGAAGATCTGCGTCCATGACGGCGACATAATCTCCCTTGGCAAGGGAAAAGCCTTTTACAACAGCGGTTGCAAGTCCTTTTTCATCGGTTCGGTGATGAAACCGCACATGAGAGTCTTCTTTGGCGGCTTTTTCCAGAACATCCGGAGTCTCATCTGTGCTGTCATCCACAAAAATCACTTCATAATCAATGTTGCGAAGCGCGGCGTTGATTCTGGAAAGTAATGGAAAGATATTGTCCTTTTCATTGTATGTGGGAACAACAATAGAAATCATAGGTTTTCCTCTTTTCCGAATAAAGATTTATCATCACATATAGTATTGTACATTATTTTCACAG
>CAMWKA010000213.1 GCA_947174725.1 uncultured Lachnospiraceae bacterium
AGATGGAAGATGATTTTTTCAGTTAAAGAAATGTGAGTACGAACAGTTAATTAGTGATTATTAAAGGAAGGATTTAAGACAAGTCTTTGATTCTGCAGGCAAAAACAGGATTTTATTATGGAAAGGAGAGCAATCATTCATTATGATGAGGGAGCGTTATGAAGCCATTTATCTTGTCGATCTGAAGGAGATGGCAAAGAACAGGGGGATCAAGATTATACCCGGTATGAAAAAAGCAGACATTGTAGAGGCGATGTTAGAAAAGGATAAGGAAGACAGCGAGCCGAAAGAAGATGTCAGGAAAGAAGAGACTAAGAAGGAAGAGCCCAAGCCGCAGGAGAGCAAAAAGCCGGAATATAAAAAATCTTCTGAACAGCCGGAAAAACCGGAGAAAAAGCAGCCGTTTGACGCGACGCAGCTTTCCAAAGAAGAGCTTGCAGAACTGGACAGCGGTCGTACTGCCAGTGGTATTTTGGAGGTTATGCAGGACGGATTTGGCTTTATTCGTTGTGAAAATTTCCTGCCCGGTGAAAATGACGTTTACGTTGCACCCAGCCAGATCAGGCGTTTTTGTTTGAAGACAGGCGATTATGTCACGGGCAATACCAGAATCAAGACGCAGAATGAAAAATTTGCCGCGTTGTTGTATCTGAAGACGGTGAACGGTCTTCTGCCGGATGAAGCGTCCAAACGGTGCAATTTTGAAGATATGACGCCCATTTTTCCGAATGAGCGGATACAATTGGAAGCGCCGGGGGCTCCGATATCCATGAGAATCATGGATTTGATCAGTCCGGTAGGCAAGGGACAGCGTGGAATGATCGTATCACCGCCGAAAGCCGGTAAGACGACGTTATTAAAGGACGTTGCGAAATGTGTGAAAAGATCCAATCCCAATATGCATATGATCATTCTTTTGATCGATGAGCGTCCTGAAGAAGTTACGGATATGAAAGAAGAAGTAGAAGGACCGAATGTTGAAGTAATTTATTCCACGTTTGATGAGACGCCGGAACATCATAAAAGAGTTTCCGAGATGGTCATTGAAAGAGCAAGACGTCTGGTAGAATATAAGAAAGATGTCATCATTCTGCTGGATTCTATCACGCGGTTGACCAGAGCTTATAACCAGGTGATTCCATCCAGCGGACGTACTCTTTCCGGCGGTCTTGACCCGGCAGCGTTACATATGCCGAAACGGTTCTTTGGCGCGGCAAGAAATATGCGCGAGGGCGGCAGTCTTACGATCCTTGCGACAGCGTTGGTGGATACCGGCAGTAAGATGGACGATGTGGTTTATGAGGAATTTAAAGGCACAGGCAATATGGAAATGGTGCTTGATCGTAAGCTTTCCGAACGACGTATCTTTCCGGCGATCGACATTCCTAAGTCAAGTACCCGAAGGGAAGATCTGCTATTATCGCCGGAAGAGTATGAAGCAATCAGCATCATCCGTAAGGCGTTTAACAGCGTGCGTCCGGAAGAAGCTGTTGACAGGGTATTGGATATGTTTACCAAAACCAGAAACAATGAGGAATTTGTCCATATGGTCAAAAAAACCCATTTTTATTAAAAACTCATTTTAAAAAGTGCTTGCATAGGAAATAATATTATGCTACAATAAACAAGCTGTAAATTTCTGTGGTTAGGTTGATTTTAAAAAGAAGAAAGTATAGAGAGGTGAATATTATGAAAGAAGGACTTCATCCTGAGTATTATCAGGCAACGGTAACCTGCAACTGTGGCAATACATTTGTAACAGGTTCAACAAAGAAGGAACTTCATGTTGAAATTTGTTCCAAATGCCATCCGTTCTATACAGGACAGCAGAAGGCTACTAAGGCTCGCGGACGTATTGATAAATTCAATAAGAAGTACGGAATCGAAGCATAGGATAGCGGTATGAGAAGGGAAGGTTGAGGTAGAAATTATCTCAACCTTTTTTGTGCTTAATATCCGTAAAGAGGAAGCGTTTACGGACCGACGTCGCGTTTTCTGCGCGATAAAAGAAAGGAACAGGGACAGAACTTTGGCAAAGAAGAGAAAAAGGTGTTATTCCGGAATCGGCGGACAGGCTGTTCTGGAAGGAATTATGATGAAAAATAAAAATGCTTATGCAGTGGCGGTGCGTCTTCCGAATGGGAAGATCACGGTTGACCGGCAGGAGATTTCCGGTTCGATCAGCAGCGGTGTAGTTGGCAGGATCCCATTTGTCAGAGGAATTTTCAATTTTGTGGATTCCATGATTCTGGGAATGAAGACCTTGACTTATTCGGCGTCTTTTTATGAAGAAGAGGAAGAGACCAGAGGGGATGACCTGCTGAATAAGATCTTTAAAGATAAGACGGAAGACGTCGTCATGGGATTTACGGTTTGTATTTCTATGCTATTGGCGATCGGGTTGTTTATGTTTCTGCCATATCTGATCTCAGAACTGGTATCAAGATGGATCTTAAATGATTCCCTGATTGCCATCGTTGAAGGTCTGGTCAGGATTCTTATCTTTGTGTTGTATGTGTTGTTGATCTCGCTGATGAAGGATATCAGGCGGCTGTATCAATATCATGGCGCGGAACATAAGTGTATCAATTGTATTGAGAGTGGAAGAGAACTTACGGTGCGCAATGTTATGCGGTGTTCCAGGCTGCATAGAAGATGTGGAACCAGTTTTATGCTGATCGTCATGTGTATCAGCATCATTCTGTTTTTCTTTATCCGGACGGATTCCATGATTCTGAGGATTGTTTACCGGCTGCTTCTGATCCCGGTGATCGCTGGAATCTCTTATGAGATCCTGCGTCTTGCAGGCAAAAGCGACAATCTTCTGGTGAGGATCGTTTCCGCACCGGGTATGTGGCTGCAGAAGGTTACGACGAAGGAGCCGGATCCGGATATGGTGGAGGTAGCCATTGCTGCGATCGAAGCAGTATTCGACTGGAAGAAATTTGAAGAGAAACGTTTTGGAAAGAAAGTTTCCCTGATAAGGGAAGAACAGATTGATGTTGAACAGACGGATACGGAGCAGGAATAGAGTTTGGAGATTCTTATGATCAATAGGTGTAAGGAAGGCATGGTTTTTTGATGGAATATCGCGCATTATATCAGGAAGGGATGGAACGGCTGCAACAGGCAGGGATTGCTGAGGCCTCTCTGGACGCCAGGCTGCTGCTGGAATATGTATGCGGTACGGATCGGAATGATATGCTGCTGCGAGGAATGCAGGAAGTTGCAGAGGAGGATACGGAGTATTATCGGCGGCTGATTTCAGAAAGGGCTGATCATATGCCCTTGCAGTATCTTACCAATCAGCAGGAGTTCATGGGACTGTCTTTTTATGTGGACGAAAATGTATTGATCCCGCGGCAGGATACGGAGATTCTTGTGGAGACGATCATGAAGGACGGATATGATGGAAAGAGGATTTTGGAGATCGGGACGGGATCCGGATGCATCATATTAAGCCTGTTAAAATATGGTAACGGTTGTCAGGGAACGGCAACTGACATTTCAGAAGGAGCGTTGGAAACGGCAGGAAAAAATGCCAGACAGCTTGGACTCGATGTAGAGCTGATCAGGACGGATCTGGCGGCAGATATCATTGCCGCAGGCGGCATTGCCACAAATAGCAAGGGCGTTTATGATATTATTGTATCTAATCCGCCATATATTGCAAGCGGTGTGATCTCCACGCTGATGCCGGAAGTCAGGGATCATGAACCCGTGCTGGCTTTGGATGGAGGGGCGGACGGACTGAAGTATTATCGAAGGATACTGCAGGAGACAAAAGAGCTGCTGGCTCCGGGCGGGAAGTATTATTTTGAGATCGGGTACGATCAGGGTGATGCTGTGAAAGCGCTGCTAGAGGATCAGGGCTGTGGTGATGTCCGTATCGTTAAGGATTATGCGGGACTGGACAGGGTCATATCCGGTGTCATAAAATAGGTAATTGCTTAGCCGTGTGGGAAATTTGTGGATCCGGTTTACATAACTCTTTATTCATTGATTCATGTTCCAAAAACATCATAAATGAAATCATTTTTGGAACATGAATCAATGAATTGCAGGTTATATAAACCTCCTAGACCAATTTACAGAAAAATACTATTTTATAGGTACATAATAATGCTTTACAATAACCTATAT
>CAMWKA010000214.1 GCA_947174725.1 uncultured Lachnospiraceae bacterium
GTAACGGCAATGATAAAATATATTCCGGAAGGAAAATTATGGCGTTTGATTTCCATTAGTATCTATGCGGTTTTTTATTTAAGCATGTTTTTTATTTTGGAAAACAGAACGATGGATTCCTATCATATCATAGAATGTGGGATCGACAGGGTGATTCCATATTGCAGCGTTTTTATCGTGCCGTATCTGCTCTGGTTTCCGTATCAGTTTGTTCTTCTTGGTTATTTCTTTATGGGAGGTCTGAATCATAAAGAATTTTACCGGTTCATGACATATATCTGTGGCGGAATGACCTGCTTTCTTCTGGTGTCGTGGTTATATCCGAACGCATTGGAACTGCGGCCGGTACTGCCGTCAGATGGCAGCGTCTTTGACCGCATGGTGCAGGGATTATATCGGATCGATACGCCGACCAATGTCCTGCCCAGTATCCATGTGTTTAATTCCGTCGTATTTCATGTCACATTCTGCCGGGGATTGGAGCGGGGGTCCCGGGGAGGATGGAAACGGTTGTCTTTTGTGTTGATCGTTCTGATTGTAATTTCAACGGTTTTGATCAAGCAGCATTCCGTGATTGACATTGTACTTGGATTTGCGATGGCAGGTATGGGGTATCTTTTGGTGTATCAGAGGATGCTTCGGCGGGTTGTTCGGGCAAGACTGGCAAAGCAGAGCTTTCCGGTTTAGATGATATAAAGTATAAAGGAGGAAAATTTAATGGGTACAATTGTTACAGACGAAGTAAAGTATATCGGAGTCAACGATCATGAGATCGACTTATTTGAGGGACAGTACATAGTGGAACATGGTATGGCATATAATTCTTATGTGATTCTGGATGATAAGATTGCGGTGATGGATACGGTAGATCAGAATTTCGAAGAAGAGTGGCTTTCCAATCTGGAGGCGGCGCTGGCTGGACGGAAACCGGATTATCTGGTGGTCCAGCATATGGAGCCGGATCACTCGGCAAGTATTACCGCATTGATGGAAAAGTATCCGGAGACAACAGTGGTAGCGACTGCAAAGGCATTTACTATGATGAAGCAGTTTTATGCCAATGAATATGAGACGCAGCGTGTAGTAGTGGCAGAGGGCGATACGCTGGAGCTCGGCAGGCATACGCTGACCTTTGTGATGGCGCCGATGGTACACTGGCCGGAGGTTATGATGACGTATGATTCTTGTGATAAGATCCTGTTTTCCGCGGACGGATTTGGCAAGTTTGGCGCGCTTGACGTGGAAGAGGACTGGGCTTGTGAAGCGAGACGGTATTATTTCGGCATTGTCGGCAAATATGGCATGCAGGTACAGAATGTCTTGAAAAAGGCGTCAGGTCTGGAGATCAGGATCATCTGTCCGTTGCATGGGCCTGTGCTTAAGGAAGATCTGGGATATTATCTGAACCTTTATCAGACGTGGTCCTCCTATGGTGTGGAGACAGAAGGGATCGTGATTGCGTATAATTCTGTCTATGGCAATACGGCAAAAGCGGCGATGCTTCTGGCGGATGCCTTGGAAGAAAAGGGCTGTCCGAAGATCGCGGTCAATGACCTTGCAAGATGCGATATGGCAGAGGCGGTAGAGGATGCATTCCGTTATGGAACACTGGTGCTGGCGGGAACCACGTACAATGCGGATATGTTTCCTTGTATGAAGACGTTTATTGCACATCTGGTAGAACACGGATACCGGAACAGGACGGTTGCGTTTATGGAAAATGGTTCCTGGGCGGCAACTGCCGCGAAATGCATGCGGCAGGAAATGGAAAAATGCAAAGATATTACATTTGCTGAGAATACGGTAAAGATTATGTCTGCAGTTAATGAGGAGAGTCTGGCGCAGATCGATGCATTGGCTGAGGAACTTTGCGCAAATTATAAATAACTGCAAAAACGAAAACCGGTGAGTAGGATATGTTCATAAAAAATGTCTGGATATATACGGAGGAAAAGAACTTTCGCTCTGGCAGCATAGAAGTGCAGGATGGCAGGATTGTCGCAATAAGATATGAAGAAACGGAAGCCGACGACGAACGGCTGCTTCATGCAATGAGACAGAACGGGATTGCAGAGAAAGACTGTGGGGCAGCCGGTGTCCCGATTGAGAAGAATGAGGCGGTGGTGGACGGCAGGGGATGTTATGCGCTGCCGGGAATGATCGACATGCATTTTCATGGCTGCAAGGGATGGGATATCTGTGATCTTCCCGATGGGGAAAGAGGCGAAGAACCGGCCGTCATATTCAAGATGTGGCAGGAAATTGCAGAATATCAGGCGTCTATTGGCGTGACGGGGATGGCGCCCGCAACGATGACTTTGCCGGCGGACTGCATAAAGATGACATTAAAATATGCGGCGGCATTTGCCGAATGGCAGAAGACCGGAAAAGCAGGGGGTTCGCGTCTGGCAGGGATCAACATGGAGGGACCGTTTATCAGTCCTGACCGCTGCGGCGCGCAGGATGTTTCTTATATCCTGCCTTGTACCAAAGACGCAGTGACACAGTTTATAGAGTGCGGCGAAGGATTGGTCAAAGTTGTGGGGATTGCGCCGGAAAAGGAAGATGCCCTCGTTCTGATCTGCCAGATGAAAAACCACGTCCGGTTCAGTCTTGCCCATACGGACGCGGATTATGAAACGGCGCGGCAGGCGTTGGAAGCCGGTGTTTGTCATGTGACGCACCTTTTTAACGCGATGCCGCCATGGCATCATAGGGCGCCGGGAGTGGTGGGCGCGGTGCTGGATGCAGCGGCAGAGGGAAAGGAGCTTATGGCGGAACTGATCTGTGATGGTTTCCATGTTCATCCGTCTGTGATCAGGACGGCGTTTCAACTTCTCGGAGAGGACCGCATTGTACTGATCAGCGACAGTATGCGCGCTGCCGGAATGCCGGAAGGGGAATACACTTTGGGCGGGCAGGAAGTGGTGGTGCAAGATATTCCGGAAAGAGGACGCGTTGCTGTTTTAAAAAAGAATGGTTCTTTGGCCGGTTCGACCGCGTCTCTGCCGGATTGTGTGAGAACGGCGGTGCGGAAAGCAGGTATCCCTTTGGAGCAGGCAGTGGCTGCGGCTACGATCAATCCTGCAAAGTGTCTTGGTATTGAGAAGGAGCAGGGAACGATCAGTGTAGGAAAATGGGCTGATATTGTGCTGTGGGATCGGAATTTGGAAACACAGATGGTGATCTGTAGAGGAAATATTTTGTAAATTTAGTAATTAATGGTTTATTTGTAATAAAAATTTTTAAATAATTACTTGAATTTCAAAACAAACTGTAGTATAGTTATTTCAGAAAACAGTAATAGTTACTATTTTTAAAAATAATCATTATTTAGGAGGGATTTGTTATGGCAAGTTCAGCACAGGTTGATAACTTAGTAAATCTTTTAGACGGGTACGCAGAAAAAGGAGGTCATCATCTGAATGTCAATGTATTGAACAGGGAAACTCTTTTGGACGCGCAGAAACATCCGGAGAATTATCCGCAGCTGACGATTCGTGTATCCGGGTATGCGGTGAATTTTATCAAGCTGACACCGGAGCAGCAGGCAGACGTTATCAGCAGAACATTCCACGAGGCGATCTGACGCGTTGTAAGGAATCGTACCTATGAAAATGACAACGCTCTGTTATATAGAGAAAGATAACCGGTATCTGATGCTGCATCGTGTGAAGAAAGAGAAGGATATCAACGAAGGCAAATGGATCGGTGTAGGCGGACATTTTGAGGAGGGAGAAAGCCCGGAGGAATGTCTGCTGCGTGAGGTGAAAGAAGAGACCGGACTGACATTGACTTCATGGCAGTTCCGAGGACTGATTACATTTATCAGTGATCAGTGCGAGCCGGAAGGAATGTGCCTGTTTACGGCGGATGGATTTACGGGAGAGCTTGCGGAATGTGCGGAAGGAGAACTTTGCTGGATTCCAAAGAGTGAAGTGCCGGATCTGCCCACATGGGCGGGGGACGCTATTTTCCTAAAATATCTATTGGAGGATGAAAAGCGTTTCTTCACCAATAAGCTGGTATATGATGGAAATCGGCTGGTGGAACATGAGGAGAGGATATATGGAGAATAAGCGGAGATCCGCCGCGTACGCGTCGGGTCTCTGTTTTTTTGATTGTGAGAAAG
>CAMWKA010000215.1 GCA_947174725.1 uncultured Lachnospiraceae bacterium
AGCTTAGAGATCTCACTGTTTGGTGTTACGATCAATTCAAAAAATCTTTCCAAAAGCGGTACAGGAAGATTGTCCACACAATAAAATCCCATATCTTCCAACATCTTCAAAGCGGTTCGCTTTCCGCCGCCGCTCATTCCTGTCACGATCACAAACCGCATACTCTCTCCTCCGTACTTTATTTATCTTTTTTATTAAAATTCTCCCAGCATGATCACTTCCGGTTCCAACGTTACCCCGCTTGTCTCCCTAACCTTATTCTGCACATCCCGTATCAAATGATAGATATCCACAGCCGTCGCGTTACCCGTATTGATCACAAATCCGCAATGCTTTTCCGAAACCTGCGCACCGCCGACACTGTAACCTTTCAGTCCCGCATCCTGAATCAGCTTTCCGGCAAAATATCCCTCCGGCCGCTTAAAGGTACTGCCTGCGCTGGGATACTCCAAAGGCTGTTTTTCTTTTCTGGCTGACATATTTGTATTCATCTTTGCCATAATTTCTTTTTTATCAGCCGGAAGAAGTTTTAATCTTACAGAGAGCACAATGTAAGGTTTCTTTTTCAAAATACTGGTCCGGTAACCAAATGCCATCTCATCACCCTTTCGTGTAACAATCTGCAGATTCTCATCCAACAGCTGTACAGACTCCACGATCTGACACATTTCACCCCCATAAGCCCCTGCATTCATGACGATAGCGCCGCCCACCGTCCCAGGAATCCCATAAGCAAATTCCAATCCGGCAAGACCATGTTCCGCCGCCTTCTGTGCCATATTTGTAAGCATCACAGACGCACCGGCATGACATATCACTCCATTATCCGATATGCTGTCACTCCCTGCTGCTGACTGTTCCGTCTGCTCTGTCCAATCTATTTTGGAAAAATCCCCGCAGAGCCTGATCATCACCCCGTCATATCCATGATCGCTGACCAGAAGGTTACTGCCGTTGCCCAGAAGATAATACCCCATTCCTTCTTCCCGCAGCATTCTGATCAACATAATCAGAATCTCTTCACTTTTAACATTCACAAAATATGCTGCGTTTCCTCCTACACGGAATGTCGTATAATGCGACATGGAAACATCTGTTAAAAGATTTTCTTTTCCGACTATTTCTGCTAATTTATGATCCAAATCATTTCCTCGCCCAACATTTTTATTTAGATATGGCAAGCTGCACAAACCATAATCTGTGCATATGCATTTGGACGGAAATTAGAAATTCTTAACATTCCTATCCTATTCCCAGCAATTTCGGAACACGATGTTCCGAAACGGGGCAACTGAGCCATGGATGGCGAATTGCCCCGTTTGCGTCCGTCTTCCACGACATAAATTAGGAATGTTTAGAATTTCTTATTTTCGTACAGCAGCATATGCACAGATTATGATTGTGCAGCTTGCCGCCTCAAAATTTAAATGAACCCTATTGCAACACTACGAGCTTTGCTGCTCCATAGATACCGGCATCATTACCAAGTGTTGCCAAAGCGAATTTTGTCTCCCGGCTTCCGTGGAATACATACTTCTTATACGGCTCTACCATATAATCCATCAGCACATCGCCCGCCTTGGATACGCCGCCGCCGATGACAAAAATATCCGGATTCACAACACAGGCTACTGCTGCCAGACCTTTACCAAGGTATTCGCCGAACTGCTTTGCTACTTCAATAGCAAGTTCATCCCCCGCCTTGACCGCATCCCATACATCTTTCGCGCTTATATTCTTACCACGAAGAACGCTTGCCTTATTATCTTTCGCAAGCCTTCTGTTGGCAAGCCTTACAACGCCTGTAGCCGATGCATACTGCTCCAGACATCCTGTCTTACCGCAGCCGCATACTTCTGATTCATGCTCCTCTACCAGAATGTGTCCGATCTCCCCGCCTGCGCCTTTAGCGCCGGTCAGAATCCTTCCATCTACGATAATTCCGCCGCCAACACCGGTTCCCAAGGTTACCGCAACCATATTGTTATAGCCCTGACCGCCTCCGCGCCACATTTCGCCAAGTGCCGCAACATTGGCGTCATTACCCGCTTCTACCTGAATACCGTCCAATAATCCGGTAAGTTCTTCCTTAATGGAAAATACACCCCAGCCGAGATTTGCCGCTTTGTAAATTACACCATTACTGTCAACCGGTCCCGGCACACCGATGCCGACGCCGATAACATCCTCTTTTGCAATACTCTTTTCCAGCATTTTTCCTTTAATAGCATCTGCAATATCAGGCAGGATCAGCTTTCCGGAATCTGCCTTCCTTGTGGTGATCTCCCATTTCTCCAACACATTGCCTTCCGGATCAAATAATCCTAATTTTACAGTCGTTCCTCCCAGATCTACTCCAAAAATACATTTGCCCATGGTTTTTTGCTCCCCTTTATCCTTTTTCTTTCTTATTTATCGCCTGCAAGCAGTCCTGCCTGCACACGCTTATAAAGTTCCTCTGCCGCGTTATATCCCATCTTCTTCTGACGGTGGTTAACTGCTGCGGATTCACAGATCACCGCTAAGTTTCGTCCCGGACGAATGGGAATATTGTGACATACCACTTTATTACCAAGATATTCCGTATATTGTTCTTCCATACCAAACCTATCGTAATCCTGATCCTTTGACCACTCGGAAAGCTGGATGACAAGATCGATCTCCTGATCCTCCTTAACGCTTGATACACCAAACAATGTCTTGACATCAACGATTCCGATGCCGCGGATCTCAATAAAATGTTTTGTGATCTCCGGCGCCTTACCGATCAGGGTGTCTTCACTGACCTTACGGATCTCCACTACATCATCTGTTACCAGACGATGTCCACGCTTGATCAGCTCCAATGCCGCCTCGCTTTTACCGATACCGCTCTCACCGGTAATCAGTACACCCTCTCCGAAGACGTCCACCAATACGCCATGCACGGTAATACAGGGTGCCAGCTTAACATTCAGCCAACGGATCACCTCCGCCATAAATGCCGAAGTGGCTTTAGAAGTATTTAGCAAAGGCACGCCATGCTTCTTTGCAATCTCCATAAAAACCGGATCCGGAACCAGATCCCGGCAGAATACAAAACCCGGCGTAGGATGATCCAGAAGCTGCTCCAGAATCTCCCTTTTTTGCTTTTCCTCCATTCCTTCCATATAAGTATATTCCACAAATCCCACAATCTGAAGACGCGTGGACTCATAATTTTCAAAATATCCCGCAATCTGAAGGGCAGGACGGTTAATATCCGGCTGAGAAATCTTAATATTGCTGATATCGATCTCCGGTGTCAGATTGGTCAGTTTCATCTTATCGATCAATCTCTGTAAACTAATGCTTGCCATTTGGCTACCCCCTTATCACATTTAAATGTTTTATTAATTCGTCATCATAGTATTTTTCACGTTTGCGCATACCTTAACACAAAAAAAGTATATCCACAATATTCCATAGTTTTGCCTTTTTATCTTTCATGTTGATGAAAGTCCAAATTCTTATTTATTTAATATACCCCTAAGTCCCTTGTGACTTATGGCCTGATAAAGATCTAGCTCTGGGTTCACATTGCCTTCTATAATCTCTATCCTTCCATCACTTCTTATTGCAATATCCCAGCCTATTAATCTGGCTTCTTTATATTTAGCAGCCGCACATACTGCTATTTTCTTCACTTCATCAAAATGCGGATTCACAAAACCTACTATATCTTTACCGGTATCAGGATGCCTATCATATATAATTCCTGTTCTCGCATCAATATCTACTGCTGTGACAACTCCTGTATCTATATCGGTAAGCGCCCAAATACAGCAATCCTCATTATTATCTACAATGCTTCCATTATATCCAAATTGATTGACTATAAATAGAATACTAATTTTCTTCTCATCATTTATATATGTAGTTACACGAATCGTATTAAGGGATGAAGGGGCTATATCTTGATATGAACTGTGTCCTGTAACATATTCCTCTATACAATAATGATTGTCTATACAAAAATCATATACATTCTGAATGGATTCATATCCATTAGTAAAGGTATTAAGACTTACTTCTGAAGTATTCTTGGAGCCAGGTGTTATCTTAAAAACATCCCCCTCAAGTTCCAGAAGATATATTCCTATACCTGCATAC
>CAMWKA010000216.1 GCA_947174725.1 uncultured Lachnospiraceae bacterium
AAAATGCCACGATCTCACTGATTCCGTCAGGATACAACTTACTTGCATAGGCGCCTAAGATAAACGGACCCATTTCGGGAGCTGTCTCGTCCACATCCATATTATAACTGGATGTGGAATACGCATATTCCGTCGTGGTAAGGAACACAAGAAGCGAAACATCCGAAAGTGTCTCTTCCTCTTTCATCCCTTTGGCATACGGCATATAGATATATTTTGTACGATAAACAGAATAAATACCCTCCGTAAACTCCGTATCCTTAATATCCGGCAGCAGAAGATACTGTTGTTGGTTATAATAACTGCTCCCCTCCTCCATCACGAGTCCCGGACATACTTTAAGACCATAAGGCTGCAGCAGGCGATAATAATTGGTCAGTTCACCGGAATCGCTAAATGCCACAACAATCATTGCATTGCCGCCCTTTTGCAGATAAGCTTCAATCTTTGCGAGCTCGTCATTATTATAATCCTGAAGCGGCGCAATCAGGAAAAGACAGGATGCGTCCTCCGGAATCGCGTCATAGGTCAAAAGGTTGATCGTTTCCATTTCATAATTGGCATTGGTGATCAGTGAAGATAATGCCGTGTCCAGCTCCAATTCATCATGCCCCGCGATACAATAAATCTTAGCGTCCGTCTCTCCCGTCACATAATCGATCGCTGCCACCAGACTTCCTTCTCCGTCATAACCGGTCACCTCATAGCCAACCACTTCATACTCACCGGTCATATAATTAACCTGTGTCATAATTTCACTCTGATAACATTCATTATACTCAACCACTTTATGCTTATCACCGCATACCACGATCACACTGTTATCCATAGGCATCGTATCTGTATATGACGCGTAAAAATATGGATTCTCCGTAGGCGATACATCAATGACCGTAATCTGGTCTGAGTTCTCATCCATCGCCGTCAGTGTAAAATGCAGCGTTTCATCCATTGCCGACTGATCGGCAAGATAATACATCGTCACCGGCTGATTCACCGTCTCCAGATATGCCTTCGTTTCAGGCAAAAGCGAATAAAGACGATTATAGGTGATATCCAAAGTCGTGTATTCGCCGGGCAGCATGCCTATGCCGACATTGACCGCAATGATCACAAGGATCATAACCACAACGCCGGAGATACTGCCGACTGCCTTTCCGATCCCATGAGTCGCCACGCGCCAACGGCGCTTCAAAATAACAAATCCGGTCAGGAACAGACACAGAAAGATTACGGAAGCATAATACAGAAGTGACGGTAAATATATCATTCCGTTCAATCCATAATTCATAAAATAGGAAGTAATATTAAATACCTGCAGGATATCAGTGATGATATTACCATTGGCGCTGATCAGGTTGCAGATTCCCTGCATCATAGCGCCTAACAACAGCGTAAAAAACGTCAACACTGCCGCAATGATCTGGCTCTCTGTCAATACCGACAGAAAAACACCGATGGCTATACATGTAATGCCAAAAACCCAGAAACTGAAGATCGCCACATAATTTTCTCCCAGAGGGACCGATCCATATATCTTTAACACCAGCGGATAAAGACAGAGGATCAGAAGCATGATGGAAAAGATGGTAACCAGCGCCAGATATTTTCCCAATATGATCTTCCAGACCGAAACCGGCGACGTATATAGCAGCTGATCCGTCCTTGTTCTGGCTTCCTCGGAAAATACCTTCATCGTCAGAACCGGTACGCTGAGCAAAAATATCATTAGGATCGCGCTAAGCACATAAGAAATATACGGATATCCTGCCATCATTCCATAATATCGAAAATTCCATCCTGCAAAGAAAAGATTGACTGCCAGAAACAGCCATCCGATCATAGAGCGGAAATAGGAAGCAATTTCTTTTTTATAAACCGCAAACATTGTTTAACCTCATTTCTGCGCCGCTTTTGTGCATTTCAAGTTTGTGGATGCCGCGCAGACACAAACTTGCAAATTGAAAATTTTTAATTTTCAATTTTTATTCCTCCCTCCCCTCATCCGGGATCTCCATGGCATACGCATCACTTGTCAGTTTCAGATATACATCTTCAAAAGAGATTTCCTTCACATTTAGTTCCAGCACACACAACCCGCTTTCAACGCATTTTACAAAGATTTCCTCCCTGATATCCCTGCCTGCCTCTGCCATGATCTTAATTTTACAAGACTCCGCGTTTTCTTCCAGCATCGTTTTTTCCTCGATCCCTTCTATCTTTCCGAGGACCTTTTCCGCATTACTGGAATTTCCCTTCACCACAAGGGTAAGCTGCTGTTTCTCATTATATTTTTTCACCAGATGGTCAATGCTGTCATTTGCAGTGATCTTCCCTCCGGAAACGATGATCACATGATCGCAGACCGCTATGACCTCGCTTAAAATATGGGTACTTAAAATAACCGTATGTTCTTCTCCCAGCCTCCTGATCAGATCGCGGACTTCCACGATCTGTTTGGGATCCAATCCTACGGTCGGTTCGTCCAGAATAATGATCTCCGGATCTGTCAATAATGCCTGCGCCAGCCCCACACGCTGTTTATATCCTTTGGAAAGATTCTTGATCAGGCGTTCCTCTACCATCTTAAGATTTACGGTTTCAATGATCTTACGGATCCTGTCCGTCCTTTCAAATTTAGAAATCCCCTTTAGCTCTGCTGCGAATTTCAGATATTCCAAGACTGTCATATCCGGGTACAGCGGCGGGATCTCCGGAAGATAACCAATCATCCCCTTCGCCTTTTCCGGATGTTTCATCATGCTGATATCATTGATCAGCACAGCTCCTCTCGTCGGCGCAAGATATCCCGTGATCATGTTCATTGTAGTACTTTTCCCGGCGCCGTTCGGGCCTAAGAAACCATACACATGTCCCTTTTCCAATTCAAAGGAAATATCGTCTACCGCACAGTACTCCCCATATTTTTTTGTCAGATGCGTCACCTTGACCACGTTCATTCCTCCGTCGTATAAATTGATCTTTTATTTTACTATATCAGTTTTGAAACCATACCAAAACGCGCTGCTCATGGATGATGGATATATTCCCACATATCTTCCCATTTCGCGGCAATCTCATATGCCTCAGGCGCGTCTTCTTTTAAACGGTTGAGACATTTGACGCAGAAGCGTTCCCGCTCAGTATAATTAAATCTGAGCACATTCTTATGCCCCCAGATATGGGTAAATGCCTGCTGCTGATCCAGCTTCTCCATCGAGGGAACAAAGGGAGTCACAAACTTCCCCTCCCTTGCGGCACACATAGGCAGAAGCCTCTGTTCCGCAAATACCATATGACAGAGGTTTTCCTTCTGTTCCACACAGTTAAGCATAAACCGTTGGGATTCTTCCACATACCGGTCTTTCAGATTCCTATCCTTGATATAGAGAAGCGCTGTATTGCATGGAAGAACCTTCCAATTGAATGCCGGATCAAACTGATATTCCGGACTCATCCTGAAAAATTCCTTTCCGGGATAGATTTCTTCCCGCAGCGGTTCTTCGTGGATTACGCAGACATCCCTTCCTTGAAAAAAGACACTCATATTCTGCCAAACGATCAGATCCAGATCGATCATTGCCGCAGGGGAAGTAATCTGTTTTAATGCCTCCAGCTTTCCTGCCGCCCAGAATACCGTGGGATTGATCCGTTCATCCACTTCCATGACCGTCACTCCGGCATTAAAAACAGGCAATAACCCCATATCCTCAAGAAATACTATTGCCTGTTCATCTGCAATCATTTGCACAGGACCATTGAACTTTTTCCACTCCTCCGCAGAAAGCAGAAGCGTGATTTTCTCAAAATCCTGCATATAATAATTTTTTTCTTTTTTTTGATTAAAAAATGGTTTTGACCATATGGAGTAAAATCCATTCACGATGCCTGTCTCTTTTCAGCCTCTATTATCGTCCTACCAAATCAAATCCAATCCATACCCCAGCGTACCGTCTACCATATTATCCTCTTCCGGAACATATTCAGCCAATTCATCCACATCATAAATAAGATCCTGATGCTCTTCCGGCAGCCTTCCGTAACTATCTGCCAGATTCCAACCACTGCCGGATAAACTGCGATAACTGCCCCCTATTCCACGATAACTGCCGGATAA
>CAMWKA010000217.1 GCA_947174725.1 uncultured Lachnospiraceae bacterium
GATGATAATAAGGCGGCTGTTTATGAACGCATGATCTCGGAACGTGAAACGATCGCTGCCGAATATACCGCGCAGGGGGAATCTCAGGCGCAGATCATCATCAACAATACGGACAGGACGGTCCGGATTGGAATTTCAGATGCAAATGCCGATGCGGCGGTGATCGTGGCGGAAGGAGAAGCGGAATATATGCGTATTCTGGCAGAAGCATATGATACGCCGGAGAAACAGGCATTTTACGCTTTTATCCGCGCACTGGACGCGGCAAAGGTTTCCATGACGGACGATGATGTCCTGATCATTGATGGGGATTCGCCGCTTGCTCAAATATTTATGGGATACTAGCGTCATCTTCTATGACGTTTAAAATAAAAAAAGAGAGGTAGAAAATTATGAAAGAAGTGAAAGTAACTATTCATCCGGTGGAAATTAAGTCGCTCAAGTATAACAATACTATGGCAGTAAAACCGGGGGAGGCTTTGAAGATCCAAATGAAGACTTCGACAGCGGTTAAATTAAATCCATCCATGCCGACAGCAGCGCTGGCTATGGTCAAATTTGAAGCGGTCGACGAGACAAATAACATTCAGTTTGAGGCGGAGACTCTGACTGCTGTAATGGCGGAACCCGCCGTTGAAAAGCTGGATGAGTTGATCAAAGCCCATTACATGGGTTCGATCCTGATGGCAGTAAACGAAAAGGTGCGTGCGGCAGCGCTTACGCTTGGTCTGACACTCGCTCCGCCGGCTATCGGGTTTAAGTATCAGGATGATAATGAAAGTATTGATGCTGAGATTTTCAGGTCAATGTAAAGGGATGTTGTAAATGTTATATCAGATCAATCAGGGAACGGTAGCTTATGCAGACAAGATCGTACTCAAGGAGATCAATTTTGAGATCCGTAATACGGAAAAGATCGCTGTTGTGGGAAGAAACGGATGCGGCAAGACGACGCTCCTTAAGCTGATCATGGGGGAGGTATCCCTAAGCAAGCGGGATAGCGATAAGGATTCCTTTATAGCAATGGCTGGGAAGCCCCAGATCGGCTGGCTGCAGCAGATGACCTTTGAGGATGATGAGGTATGTCTGTCGACGGAGATCAGAAAAGTATTTGAACCGATCCTTGTTATGGAAAAAAGGATGCAGGAACTTTTGCGGAAGATAGAAGAGGATCCTGTAGAAAAACTGGTAGAGGAATATGCCGCTCTGGAACAGCGTTTTACGTATCTGGGCGGCTATCGCTATGAGAAGGATTATCAGATGATACTGGACCGTTTTGGCTTTACGAAGCAGGACGAGGAGAAACGGTTATCTGAATTTTCCGGAGGACAGCGGACAAAGATTGCCTTTATCAAACTGCTGCTGTCCAAACCGGATATCCTGCTTTTGGATGAGCCGACCAATCATCTGGATATAGCTACCATAGCGTGGCTGGAGGGATACCTGAAGGAGTATCCGCGAGCGGTCGTCATTGTTTCCCATGACCGTATGTTTCTTGACCATACCGCAGATGTGGTCTATGAGATCGAGCATCAGAAAATGAAGCGTTATGTGGGAAACTATACCGAGTTTGTAAAGCGTAAAAAAACAGATCACGCAAAACAGGAAAAGGAATATCTGGCGCAGCAGAAAGAGATTGAAAGGTTAAATCAGATCGTGGAGCGTTTTAAGAATAAACCGTCCAAGGTGTCTATGACGCGTTCCAAGTTAAAGCAGATTGAGCATATGGATTTGATTGATAAACCGGAGGCGTTTGATGACAGGGCGTTTCATACCGGGATCCGGCCGGCGTTTGAAAGCGGCAACGATGTCCTTTCTGTAGAACGCTTGGGAATCGGTTATGACAGGGAGCTTGCGAAAGTGGCTTTTTCCATGAAAAAAGGTCAGAAGCTTGGAATTATCGGTGGGAATGGTCTGGGTAAATCGACTCTGTTAAAAACATTGACCGGACATATCCCGAAGCATTCCGGCAAATATCAGTGGGGTTATCATGTGGAAATCGGCTATTTTGACCAGCAGATGGCTCAATATTCCAGTGAGAAGACGGTATTGGATGAGCTTTGGGACCGGTTCCCCACACTGACACAGACAGAAGTGAGAAATATTCTGGGTGGTTTTCTCTTTACCGGAGATGAGGTTTTTAAAAAGGTATCCATGCTTTCTGGAGGGGAGAAGGTGCGACTGGCACTGGCCGGCATATTTCAAACTTGTCCTAACACGTTGATTTTGGATGAACCGACCAATCATATGGATATCGTGGGCAAGGAAGCATTGGAGGATATGTTGCGGGATTATACGGGGACGATCCTGTTTGTGTCCCACGACAGGTATTTTATCAAACAGATTGCGGACAGTCTGCTGATCTTCCGACCGGACGGTGTTGAGTATTTTCCCTATGGTTATGAAGATTATATTGAGAAATACGGACTGGAGAAGTACAATAGCTCTACGGAAGAGGTCTTAAGTATCCATGCCGGTGATGGTGGTGGACGTGCGGATATGGAGAGGAAAGGCGCTGCGGACGGCACTGCGGACAGCAGGGAAATGGACGTATCCTCTGCCGGAAAAGAGGGGGCGCGGTGTGAACGTGACAATGAGCAGCCCCGGGTGAAGAAAACTGCGTTGAATCCCGGCAAAGAAAAAGCCAAACGGGAGCGGCGTATTGCCAGACTGGAAGAACTGATGGAAGAGTGCGACGCGAAAACTGCGCAGTTGAAGGAAGAAATGTCTCTGCCGGAAATTTCCAGCGACTATGTAAAATTAAATGAGCTGCAGCAGGAGATTGACAAGCTGGAGGAGCTGTCCTTAACCTATTTGGAAGAGTGGGAGACACTATCGTCTGAAATATAGCTGCAGGTCATAAAATAACTGCCCGTCGTTTATCTACTTGAAAATCAGAACATTTCGGGAAATATAGTTCTGATCTTTATGTAGATAGACGGCGGGCAGTTACGTTTTATTATGTCTTATGCCTGTTACAGTGACTGATTACAGACCGAGCAGTCTTTGTAAGCTGTCACGGTCATTCGAGCAGTTAAATGCAGTCTGACGGTCGATCTGACCGGAACTCAGCAACCTCTTCAGGTCGGAATTTAAGGTATGCATACCCATCGCTGCATTGGACTGGATCGTACTTGGAATCTGATTGGTCTTGTTCTCACGGATCAGATTGCCGATTGCAGGATTCATGACCATGGTTTCAGTAGCTACGACACGTCCGTTGCCATCCTGTAAAGGAAGAAGCTGTTGGGAAACAACGCCGTAAAGGATGGTGGCAAGCTGGATTCGCAGCTGCTCACGTCCTTCCATCGGACAGCCGTCAATGATACGGTCGATGGTCTGCGCTGCACTGGTAGTATGTAGTGTGGAGAATACCAGATGTCCTGTTTCGGCAGCAGTGATGGCGGCGGAGATCGTCTCAAAATCTCTCATTTCTCCAACCAGAATGATATCCGGATCTTCACGAAGGGAAGAGCGAAGTGCGGTCGCATAATCGGATACGTCTTTGCCAAGCTCACGCTGATGGATCATCGCCAGTTTATGATTATGGATATACTCGATAGGATCCTCGATTGTCATAATATGGCAAGGGCGGCTCTTGTTGATATAGTCGATCATGGAGGCAAGGGTCGTTGTCTTGCCGCTTCCAGTCGGTCCGGTGATCAGCACAAGACCGCGGGGAAGTTTACAAAAGCTTTCAACCACATCCGGGAGCTGTAATTCACTGAAACTGGGAATATACTCGTTTAAAAGACGAAGGCTGGCAGCGAGATTGTTTCGCTGATGGTAGATATTGATACGGATACGGAGCTTCCCGCCTTGAAAATAACGCGCAAAGTCCAGATCCTTTCCGCTTTCCGCAAGCTGCTGCTGCTCCGGTGTCATCAGTTCGTAAATCATTCCTCTGGCTTCATCCATAGTGGGTTCCGGTTCGATGATCTGCAGGGTTCCGAAACGACGTACTGCGAGATGGGTTCCCACTGTGATGTGGATATCTGAGCACTGGTTGGACGCTGCGTAATCGAGAAGCTGGTCTAATGTCATAATTATTTCCTCCATAAGAAATTTATTATATTACCTTGATCTTATTATAT
>CAMWKA010000218.1 GCA_947174725.1 uncultured Lachnospiraceae bacterium
ACAGAAGATATGTGCCCGCGACGATCCTGTCAGGCGGAATCTGATAATGCACCTCATGCAGCGGGCCACCGGTAATCTTAAGCGTCCTCGTCCCAAGTCCCTCAATATCAGCTCCCGCAGCTATCAAAAACCGGCATAATGCCGTGATCTCCGGTTCCTTTGCGGCATTTTTCAACACTGTGACGCCCTTTGCGGATACCGCCGCAAGCAATGCATTTTCCGTCGCCCCCACACTGGAGATGGGAAATATGATCTCCCTTCCGGTCAGACAGGGCGCGTCTGCCACAATCTGGTCTTCCTCAATGGAAATATCAGCGCCCAGTTCCCGCAGCGCCATTAGGTGATAGTTGATCGGACGTTCCCCGATCACACATCCTCCGGGATATCCGATACAGGCTTTTCCAAAACGTCCCAGCATCGCTCCCAGCAGGATGATGGAAGACCGCATCCCCTCTATGTATTCCTTCTGTAAATGGCACTGAGATATCCCGGAAGCATCAATTTCTATCCGTCCCTGGCATGACCGGATACGGCATCCCATACTTTCCAAAAGCTTTTTCATCAAATCCACGTCCCTGATGTCCGGACAGTTGCTCAACACTGTCGTACCAGGAACCAATACTGCAGCCGCCAGGATCGGCAGTGCCGCATTTTTGGAACCCTGTATCCTGATATGACCGTGAAGCTCCCTGCTTCCCTCAATACGTATCACACTCAATGCATTACCCTCATATCCATTCTAGACAGGATGCTTCTTCGTAAGAGCATCTAATCTATTGTATGAATAAGAGGGTAAAAAGTGACTGAAAGATTTACAGATTCGCATCCAAGGCAACGTTCTGCACGACTCCGAATTCTATCAGCGTAAATATTACAGCGGAACCGCCATAACTGATAAACGGAAGACTGATACCCGTGTTGGGAATCAGATTGGTCACCACGGCGATATTTAAGATAACCTGAATCGAAATATGAGCCATGACCCCCACCACAAGCATCGCCCCGTGGAGGTCTTTCGCCCGCATGGCAATATGTATCAGCCGGTGGATCAATACGGCAAACAGAGCAATGACCAATACCGCGCCTACCAGACCAAGCTCCTCACAGATAATAGCAAAGATCATGTCATTCTGCGCTTCCGGGATAAAGCCCATCTTCTGGATACTCTCTCCAATCCCCTTACCGGTCAGTCCGCCGGAACCGATGGCATACAAAGCCTGCAGCGTCTGATATGCCGTATCATCCGAGTATTGCTCCGGATGAAGCCACGCCACAAAACGCTTTCCACGGAACTCCATATCACTGGTATCGATCGGCCGACTGAAATAAATTACGATAAAAACAACCGCTATAGCAGCCAGCACAACGGCAATGACATATTTTTTATACTGCGGCGACGCAATGAATATCATCACGACGCCGATTCCGATTACGATCAACGCGCTCGAAAGGTTATTGGAAAGTGCGCGTACGATCACTCCCATCAGAAGAGACGGTCCTACGATCCACGCAAAACCTCTCCACGTCTGCATCATCTTGGGATAATCCGCCACCATTTTCGCGCTGAAAATAATGATCATCATCTTAACGATCTCTGCGGGCTGGATACTAAGGGCGCTGTTGCCGAACAGATAAAACCATCTGGTGGCGCCCTTCGCCGTATGCGCCCACGGCGTCAACAGCATCAGCATCGCTCCGATGCCAACCGCCAGCGGCAGCCACCATGGAACCGCCCGATACAGCTTATGCGGGATATAGGAAACACCCCACATTGCTCCCAGACCGATGATCGTTGACAAAAGCTGCCGTTTAAAATAGTGCGCCGCGTCTCCGTCAAATTCCCTGCCTGCTTCATAAGCACTGGTGGAATAGATCATCATCAATCCAAAAGCCAGCAGACCGAAGGTTATAAAAAATAAGCTGTAATCAAACTGTCGTCGTTTTTTTGGCATATTTGCTACAATACTCCCTTCTACAATACAGAAAAATCTATCCTTCTTTCTCCAGTTTCTTTACAAGTTCCTTAAACATCCTGCCGCGCTCCTCATAATTCGTAAACATGCCCCAGCTGGCGCATGCCGGCGAAAGAAGAACCGCTTCCCCTGCTCCGGCCTTGGAAGCAGATACTCTGACTGCCTCTTCCAAAGAATCCGTCATAATAATATTCTGGAACCCATGCGCTCTGGCGCAATCCGCAATCTTTTCCCTTGTCTGTCCAAGAAGCACCAGCCAGCTTACCTTTCCGTCAAAGCTCTCGATCCATTCATCATAGGAGCTGTCCTTATCATAACCGCCGCCGATCAGCACCGTCTTACGGTTCATCGCCTGAATCCCCTTGATCGCAGCATCCGGATTGGTTCCCTTGGAATCATTATAATAATCCACACCGCGGACCGTCGCTACATACTCGATCCTGTGTTCCACTGCGGTAAATTCTTTCACACTCTTGATCACTGACTGTTCCGGCACGCCATACGCCAATGCCATACCGATCGCCGCCATCACATTTTCAACATTATGTAAACCAAGCAGTTTCATTTCATGGATATTTAACAGCTTGCGGGGATCTCCCCCGTCTGCATACATGATGTCTTCTCCCTGCAGATAGATCCCTTCCTCCAGCCGCTGTCCGGAAGAAAAGAACACTACCTTCGCCGGACATCTTTCCGCAAACGCCCTGGTATAATCATTTTCATAATTCAGAACGCAGACATCCGCTGATGTCTGGTTTCTCGCCACAGCTTCTTTACATTCCACATAATTCTCCATGGTGTGATGACGATTTAAATGATCCGGGGTAATATTTAAAATCGCGGAAATACGCGGGCGAAAATGATGTATCGTCTCCAGCTGGAAACTGGAAATCTCCGCTACGGTAACCTCTCCATCCTTTGTATCCAAAGCGGCCGCCGTATAGGGAGCGCCGATATTGCCTACAACATATGCTTTTCCATAATGATCTTCCATGATCTTACCGGTCAGGGCGGTCGTCGTCGTCTTACCATTCGTCCCCGTAATGGCGATCACATCTCCTTTTGCATACTGATATGCCAGCTCGATCTCTCCCCAGACCGGAATCCGCGCTTTGCGAAACTGCTCTACAAAGGACGTATCCACCGGGATCCCCGGACTCATCACAAGCAGAACAGCCGACTCCATAAACTCCTTTGGCAAAGTCCCTGTCACGATCTCTATCTCTTTTCCCCCAAGCTGCCCTGTCACTTTGGCACGATCCAGCTTTTCATTTTCATCAAACAAAACCGGAACCGCGCCGACGTCAAGCAACAGCCTGACTGCTGAAATACCGCTGATGCCGGCGCCCATTACGATAACTTTTTTCCCTGTTAAATCCATAGATAACCTCATTTCCGCGCTGTTTTGCGCTTTTCTGTCTTTGGCGTAATACTGCTTTTTGATATTTTCACTTCTCTGTCGATGGAATCACACTCCCAATAACGCGATCAGACATAAGATCGCTGTCACGATGGTAAATACGGCAACGACTTTTGTTTCTTTCCAGCCGCACTTTTCAAAATGGTGATGAATCGGAGCCATTTTAAAGATCCTCTTTCCATGGGAAAGCTTAAAATAGGTCACCTGAATGATGACAGACAACACTTCGACAACATAGATCAGTCCTACGATCACCAGATACAACGGCATCTGCAGCATATACGCCGTTGCGGCAACAAAACCTCCCAGTGCAAGAGAACCTGTATCTCCCATAAAAACGCTTGCCGGATGAAAATTAAATAATAAAAATCCAAGCAGCGCACCAACTGCCGCGCAGGTGATCGGTTCGATACCGCTGGAAGTTCCGATCGCCACCACCGTAAAAAAGGTAGCAACCAATACCGTAACGCTGCTTGCCAATCCGTCCAGTCCATCTGTAAAATTAGTTCCGGTATCGGTCCCTAAAATAACAAAAAACAAAATCGGTACATTCCATACGCCAAAATCAATATACTTATCTCCAAAAAACGGAATCTTCATCGAAAGATCCCACTGCAGCACCTCCACCACATAATATGCGAAACTGCCCGTTACAAGGATCTGTAGCGCCATCTTTTGCCATGCGCGCAGCCCCAGGG
>CAMWKA010000219.1 GCA_947174725.1 uncultured Lachnospiraceae bacterium
GTGTCATCGTAGCAAGCTGCGATCAAAGCAATTTGAAGCTCTGACTCAAATTGCTGATTGAAAAATAAGCTATCAAACTTATTTTTCTATCTAACTTCTTTTTATACTGCAATGTCAATGTTATTTCCGGTTGCGGCTTCCTGCTGCATGGATTTTTGATTTTCCGAATAGGGATCGTCTTTTTTGTATGCGATTTTGGTGGTTGTGGTTCCGCCGGCGATATAAGCTCTGCCGCATTCCGGGCAGATGGCCGTTTTTAGGGCAACGCTTGCCTGCAGCACCTTGCCGTCAGCTTTTGCTGCTTTTTCAAAGGCATTGTTGACATGTTCCTGTTCGTGGGCGCGCACGCCTGCTGCCGCCCGTCCGGGACTCATCTTGGCAGGCGACTTAAAGGAGACCATCTCGTCGGAACCGTCTACATATTTGCGGTTTTTGCAGGTCTGACATTCCGTCTTTTTGACCGCTCTGGAAGAAAGTAGCGAACTGTTTTCTGAGGAGACTTCTCCGGGTTTTTCAGAAGCAGAAACAGCATCGGGGTTTTCAGCTGATGACCATGGAAAATAGACGCTATAGTTTCCGTATCCGGATCCAACCGGTTCGATTCGACCTACCATATCAGTATCCCATCCTTTCTATTTGTTCAGACCATTCTTCAGGGATTTCCCCTGTTTTATATGCCTCTTCTAATATATCCATATATTCCTCTAAAGTAATGCCGTTGATCCTTTCAAATTCAGCGCTCACTTTAGCACGGTATTCTTCGTCAGTCATAAGACGGTACATTGTACCCCCGGTCAAAGCGGTAATCAGTACGATGCCGGACAAGGAGAGCGTGACGGCTGTCTTTGCCAGAGAATTCATTTTTAGCGAACTTCCTTTTGACAAAATGGCAAAAATGATTGAAAGACTTCCAAAGAAAAAGGGAAAGATCACCGTGAGCAAGGTAAGAAAGGTGAGGATTCCGAAAATCAGTGAAAGTATGGTAAATGTATTATTACGCTCTTCCAAGGGTTGACTCCTTATATCTGCTTCAAAAGATCTTTATTATACCATGTGCTCCGCACATGGTATGCGCTTCGCGATGCACACTCGCTTCGCTCGGCGCGGTATAATATCTGTCGATATTATACCATAAGTCCGCAGTGCTAAGCTCGATTCCGCTTTGCTCCATCTTGCTCACGGGCTTCGCCTTATGCTCGCTCCTGAAATCATATTCCGTCAGTATGCAAGCATCCTGCGGTATATGATTTCACTCACTCACGCACTGCTCATTGATTTCGCGTATATTATATCATAAATTATAATGGAAAAAAAGCAGTTTATTCCAAAAACCACAGATTTAGATCGACCGCCCCTTCGATGCCGGGAACACTGCCTTTGTCGCTGTATTGCCACATCTGCATCTGATAAGGATAATAAATGTAATCGTTATAAAAAGCAAACCATATTTTATAATGATTGATCTGTTCAATGTCCAACATTCCAAACAGGGAATAGGTACCGCCATAGATCATCGGAGTGTAGCCTGCTTCTGCAATGGCGTCGCAGAAAGCGGAAACGATCTCCGTACGCTGCGCCTGCGTAAGCACATTGGCCCTTGCGTCGGAGGAAGGGTTTTCCACGTCTATGACGATGGGATAGGTGATGTCATAAGGCGCAATCAGTTCGAGAACATACTGCGCTTCCGCCAGAGCTTCCTCTACAGTGATGGCCTGAGTGAAGAAGTAAACGCCGATGTCGATGCCGTTGGCGGCAGCGCCTTCCATATTGTGTTCAAAATATTCATCGGTTACCAGTGCGCCGGTTCCATACCCGCGGATCCCTGCGCGTATTATGGCAAATTCCACGCCGGATGCCGCAACCTGTTCCCAGTCGATATCGCCCTGGTGCTGTGAGACGTCGATGCCTTTTCTTGCGGATGTACCATTCTGCGAGGTATAGGAGATTTCTCCGTTTTCCGAAACAGAAAGATTGCCGCGTTCCAAAGTGTTGCGTTCGATCGTATCTGAAATAGGAACAAAGTGATAACTGCCGCTATCCTGATAAAGAACAAAATCGTCGGAATACAGCCAGCGGAGGGTATCATTGACACTTGGATTTTCTGACGACAGTTGGTTCATGATCTCATTTTTTAACTCCTGCTCATGAGCTAAGGCGGCCTCTTCCATCAGAATGTCTACTTCTTCTTGTGAATAAAAAACGGGAGCATCCTCTTTGTTTTCGGTAATCGAATTGGAGAATGCGGGTTCCGAATGGTTGAACAGCATATAGAGACATAACCCCAGAGAGCACAAAGCTGTTATGGCAAGAATCCCTGCCAAAATGGAAATGGAACGGGCGGCGTGTTTTTGACGCGGCAGTTTCCCGGATCCGGACATTTTTTGAGACTGTTTTCTGTTGTACGTCATGGAATCGTCGTCGTCATCTATAGGGGAATCTTCCCATAAATCAGCATTGACAGCATCCTCATCCAATGCCGATTCCGACAGGGTGGCATTGACCTGTTCGCTCAGATACTGATCAAGATCTTCTTCGTCCATAGATAGATCGTCTGCGGAACGGCGCTGTAGTGGATCATATGGCATATCGTCGTAGTCCATACCGTTGTCAAGGTCCATGATTTCCTCATCTGAATAGTGCATATGTTTTGATTCTCCTTTGCCTGTGGCGTTTTGTATATCGCATATTATATAATTATATTTTGTATAATTTGACGAAAAGTGTCAAGTATTTATCAGGCACTTCCGCGATTTGTCAGAAATCATAAAAATGATTTGCAATGTCCACTTTAAAATATTATACTAGATACATCTGTGTATTTCAATGTCGGATGATCTCAGATGATGGAAGAAATTTGAAAAAATGGTTTTTGTTTTCGGGAAAGCCAAAAAGGATTAAAAGCGTAAGGAGAGTCCATTGGATGTCAGATGAGAATATTTTTTATAAAGAAGAATATCATAAGACGGTACGTGCCCTGGAGGCAGAGCATTTTGTATTAGAACAGATTGCCCGGCTTTGCGCATCAGAGGATATCGAACAGGGAATCAACCATATGATAGAAGCGCTTGGAAAATATATGGATGCGGAGCGTATCTATATTTTTGAGAACTATGAGAAATGCCTTTCCAATACCTTTGAGTGGTGTAAGGAGGGAATCACGCCGCAGATCGATAATCTGCAGGAAGTGGATAAGGAGGAGATCTGCCATTGGGTAGGTGAATTGGAAAAAGGCAAGGAGATCCTGATCAGCGATATTGAAGAGATCGCTGATTGCTGGGAAGGGGAATATAGGCTTTTGAAGATGCAGAACATCAAGAGCTGTATCGAAGCCCCCATTATTTTGAACAATCAGTTGATCGGTTTTATCGGCGTGGACAATGCCCCGATGGAGATCAGCCAGATCATCAGAAGGCTTTTGACGACGGTAGGATATTTTGTCGCGATCTGTATGAAAAATCAAGAGAATAAACGGGTGCTTGAACGCATGGGGTATAGCGACCAGATGACCGGATGCGCTAACCGCAATGCTTACATCAGTAAGATGGAGATGCTGAAAAAGCAGGGAAAAACAAGATCTCTGGGCGTCTGTATCTGTGATCTGAATGGATTAAAGCTGATCAATGATACGGGAGGGCATATGCTGGGGGATGAGGCGATCTGCGATCTGGCAAGAGGGCTGATTTCTATCTTTGATTCACGGAACGTATATCGTATCGGCGGAGATGAATTTGCCGTTCTGCTTCTGGATGTGGAGGAAGAGGGATTTGAACGTCAGATGCAGCAGGTTCACGAGGATGCGTTTCCGAAATGGGGTGTATCTGTTTCCGTGGGATATGCATGGCAGAACCGCTGCGGAAATCCGGAGGAATTGGTAAATCTGGCTGATCAGAGGATGTATGATGAAAAGAGGCAGTATTATCTGGAAAATGGAGAGGTAAGATAAGATCGCCGATCATCGAGGGAACATAGGAAAGCAGAATTTACAATCTATTATAAAAGCTGCAGGAAAGAGCATGAGATACCTTGTAATGGATCCATGCTCTTTTTTGATGCACAGGGGACATAAGGGATTTTTTTCCTGCTTTGTAA
>CAMWKA010000220.1 GCA_947174725.1 uncultured Lachnospiraceae bacterium
CGGATGACCTGTACCGGATATTTTGACGCGATCCGCTTCGGCAACAGGATCCCGAAAATCAACAGGAAATAAACAAACCCAACCGTCATCAAGATACCGTAACGCATTGTGATAAAACGACCGCTAATATAATAACCACCATAAAACAGCAGAACCGTCGCGAGCAGATGAATCGTATCCACCAGACGCTGCGGATCGTCATGAAGTTTCAGGACCTCCGCGTTTTCTTTTGCTGCTCCGGCTGAATAGTTTTTCACGGCCTCCCCAAAGGAATAAAGTATAAAATATACGAGGATCGTAACAATGTATGCTATGATGCCGGCCGCCAGACTGTCCCCCAAAAGGAACGCCATACTACCAGCCGCAGAATCATCATTCATGATAAAAACTTCACCACACCTTCCCATTGGCTTATTTAACTGCAATTAAATATAACATTTTCCCGGATAAACGTCAAGAAAGGCTCTTATGTATCCAATTCAAGACTTATCTTCAGTGCACGGTCTACTTTTGCCATGATCTCATAATCCAGATGGCAGACCAGCTCACGCATTCTTTTCTTGTCAACAGTCCGAAGCTGTTCCAAAAGGATCACGGAATCCTTTTCCATCTGATATCTGGAAGCCTCCAGCTCTATATGGGTAGGCAGCTTGGCTTTATTCATTCTGGATGTGATCGCCGCAACGATTACCGTAGGACTGTGTTTGTTTCCAATATCATTCTGGATAATCACCACCGGACGGATCCCTCCCTGTTCCGATCCCACTACCGGACGCAAATCAGCATAATAAACATCTCCTCGTTTCATAACAAACCTCTCAATTCGCCACAATTACTATTTTCCTTCTTATGTATGAAACAATTCTATTTATGTATTATGCCCAAGATTCTTAACGCTATACATTCTTTACTGACAGATCCGCGGTACACGTTTATTGATATTGCAGGCAATCTCATAATTGATCGTTCCGCAAAGCTCAGCCAGTTCTTCTATGCGGATCTCCTCTTCCTGATCCCTGCCGATCAATGTCACCGCATCACCACGCCTGACATCCTCAATCTTCGTAACATCCACCATAAACTGGTCCATGCAGACGCGTCCGATGATCGGCGCGCGCTTACCGCGAATCAGGACGGCCCCCCGATTGGATAGCAGACGCGGATAACCATCACCATATCCTACCGGTATCGTCGCAACTACAGTTTCCCTTGATGTAATATATGTTCCTCCATAGCTTACGGGAACTCCTGCCGGCAATGTTTTGACATATGCGACAGCGCTTTTCCAGCTTAAAACAGGCCAAAGCTTAATCACCTCCGCAGAAACTTCGACAGAGGGCATCAGCCCGTAAATGATGATCCCCGCCCGTACCAGTTCCATCTTTGCCGACTCGAATCCAATAATTCCCGCGCTGTTTGCGCAATGTTTCAGCGGAACGGCAATTCCTTCCTTCTCCAGGTCCCGGTAGAATTTATGGAATCGACCGATCTGCTGCTGTGTCGGATCAGGATTTCCCTCATCCGCTCTGGCAAGATGCGTAAAGATTCCTTCTACCGTAAGCATCTTACATGCCGCAATCCTTTTTACTGTCTCTATTCCCTCTTCCGCAGCCGGCAGACCGATCCGTGACATCCCGGTATCCACCTTGATATGTACAGGAATCCTTTGATTCTGTTTTCTTGCTTCCTGACATAATAATTCCGCGCTTTCCGTATCAAATATTGTCGGTGTCACCTGATATCGGATCAACATTTCATAGGCGGCCGGAAATACATATCCTAAAATCAGGATCCGTTTTTTTAATCCGGCATCTCTCAGCTCAACCGCTTCCTCTATGGTTGCCACGGCATAGCCCCAGACAAAGGAAAACTGCTCCAGTTCCTTTGCAAGCCTGACTGCTCCATGTCCATAACCATCCGCCTTGAGTACCGCAATCAACGGTACATTGCACCATGCGTAGATATTACGGATATTCCGGCGGAAAGCCTCCAGATCTATCATTACATACGTTCGTTCTTTTAATATTTTCTGATCTTCCAAAATCATATGCCGCCTTCTTTCAATACTTTGGGAATCATCTCCGGCAGATCGCCTGCTTTTACGGAAGCCCGGTGATATTGTTCTGCTGCGTAACATCCGGCTTTTCCGTGGACAAAAACAGCAACTGCGGTTTTTACTGCCATGTCAGCAGCGAGGGAGCTGTCTGCCCGCTGCCTTTGTACACCTTCGGAACCGTTATCCATAACGGCAAACATGACGATCATCCCAGCCAGAACGTCACCGCTGCCTGCCGTCGCCAAAGCATCCGTACCGCTATCCGAGATGTAAACCGTCTTTCCGTCAGTAATCAGCGTCACCGCATCTTTCAACACAAGAATACATCCGTACTCCGCTGCCCAATGCATACAATAATCCATATCCTGATGTTTTGCATCCTCCACTGGCAGACCGCATAATCTTGAAAACTCCAACGGATGAGGTGTCAATACCGTAGGATACCCCTTATCCTTCCGGGCAATCAGCCAATCCAAATGCTTACTGATGATATTTAATGCATCTCCATCCACAATGGCAGTCTTCTCATAATGGCACATCACGTATTCCGTCAGCAGCTCCGCAGCCTTATCTTTCGATAATCCGCAGCCAATCAGCAGGGATGTGCTCCATTCAAAATATTCTTTCATTTTTTCAACAGCCATTATCGGAGTTTGATCAAGGTTCATTATCTGATCATAATCAACAAAAAGAGCCTCCGGAACAGCAGAAAATAAAACCTGTCGGTTGTTCCTATGGGAAAGCACCCGTACCATTCCCGCGCCGCTGCGAAAAGCAGCCTGGGTACTAAGCACCATCGCGCCCGCCATAGTCTCCGATCCGGTGACGGATAAGATTTTTCCATAGGTTCCCTTATTACCATATGGCGTTCTGTATGGGAGCTCAAGCAAATCCCCATCCTCCACAAGATAATGATCGACTGCCAAATCCACCTTGCAGATACCGATATCCCCGACGATCGTCTTACCGCAGCAAAGCGGACCTTTTCCTAAAAGCATGCCCGTTTTTTTCCACTGAAATGTTACTGTTTCATCTGCCATAACGGCATCTTTCATAATACTGCCACTGTCCGCATGAAGTCCGCTGGGAAGATCCACCGCAATCACTTTTGCCCCTTGTTTTTGGCGTATCGTATTGATCAGTCTGACTGCTTTTAAAACTTCCCCCTCCAAATCCCTATGCAGTCCGATTCCAAACAACGCGTCAATCACAAATTCATAACAATCTGTCTCGCGGACCGTATCTATCCCGCGTTTTACAGATATGCAAAGCTGCTCTAAAATATGCTGTTGTAACTGATTTTCTTTTGTCGCCTTCTCCTCTCTGCCAACCATTACTATCTGTACCTGATGTCCGCGTCCGGCAAGGATTCTGGCGGCCGCCAGCCCGTCTGCTCCATTATTGCCGTAACCGCAAATGATCAGTATTTTCCCTGCCGCCTCGTCTTTGATGCGGGAACATACAAAAAGAGCCGCCTTTTCCATCAATACAAGGGATGGAATACCGACCTGCTCTATTGTATATTGTTCGCATTTTTTCATTTCCTCTGAAGTCAGCACCGGTTTCATGTTTACTGCCATACTCCTTTTACAGTCTGTATCACAAAACAGAACAATTCTTTCAACTATCTTCCTTCTTTTCGCTACCGGAATCTTTAGACCTCGCCTTCTCCGCCGGATTATACGCCATATCAAAAATGTCGATCACCTCTGCCCCGAAAATGTCATGCATATAGGTATAGACATTTTGGTTCTGCTGCTCGTACTGCTGCTTCCTGACGATGTTCTTTTTTAATTCTATCCGTATATTGTTGATCCATTCTGCGATCTCCGCGATCTTATCGGAATTTTCCTGGATCATCTCATAACAGACTTCCATTGTCTCAATCATCAGATCGAAATTGACCTGATCGATCTGTGCCGGCAGTTCTTTCATTTCCTCTTGATATTCCGCCAGCTTCTGATTACATTCTTCGACTTGTTTTTTATATATTTCCTGTTTCTTCGCATTGGCGCCGTCCATTTC
>CAMWKA010000221.1 GCA_947174725.1 uncultured Lachnospiraceae bacterium
CAATTATGTTAAATGTAGGAAAAATAGAAGAAGGATTCGTTCTTGACCATATCCCTGCCGGAAGGAGTATGTCGATCTACTACCATCTCGGACTGGATAAACTGGACTGCTGCGTGGCGATCATCAAAAACGCCAAAAGCAATAAACTTGAGAAAAAAGATATCATCAAGGTAGAATGCGATATCAACACCCTCAATCTGGATGTCCTTGCAGTCATCGACCACACGATCACAGTCAATGTAATCAAAGCCGGTGAAATTGTCGAAAAGAAAGTGCTCGTCCTGCCGAAAGAGCTCAAAGGCATTATGAAATGCAAAAATCCCCGCTGCATCACCTCCATTGAACAGGAGCTGCCCCATATTTTTTATCTGGCGGATACAGACAGGGAAATTTATCGCTGTAAATACTGCGATGAAAAAAACAGCGAGAAGATGTAATTTTATCAGCCAATACCGATCACTTCATTTTTCGGCTTAGATGTCTGTACCACACTGACAGCATGAAGGACAGGTCCTTCCCCCTTGTAATCCGCAAAGAATTCTTTCTTTGGAATGACCGTAACCTTAACCCACTGCTGGTTCTTCAGGGCATCTATGCCGTCATACTGACACACATAACCCAGGAAAGCGATATCCTCCGCACAGCAGGTCATGACCATCCTGCCCGGTACGAAATATCCCTTCGGGAATTTGTCTGATTTTAATACCATAGCTTTATAAACGATCTTTTTCCCTTCATAACGTTCCAAATGGTCCATCATATCCATATACCATATTCCGAACGTATTATCATCCAGTTCGATGGTATCTGATTTCAGGTCATAGGGAAGATCTTCTTCAAAGATCGTATCGACTTCTCCCTCTGCCGTTTCAAATACAACCTCCGTTTTTGCATTGACCGCTTTGATGTTCCTTCTGTAACTGCCCAGATTGTCTATGCAGTTATCACAGCGGTTAAAGATGACCAACTCTGACTTACGGATCATCTCTGCAACCATGGCTTTCATATTGTTATAATACATCGGAAATGTCTCCGCATTAATACAGGTAATCTGCTGTTCCAAAGTCCAGTGGAACGGCATCTTTAATCCCTTCATATTCCACATACCGTTATACTCGATCAGGATACGCTCCGGCGCATGCCTCTTCTCCAGCTCTATCAGTCTGGAAGTCTTAAACTCTGACTCATCCTCCAAAATTTCCACAACCGTTCTGGAGTTTTTCAGAATCTCCTCGTCATACTCCACTTCTCCCTCTTCACAAAGAATCAGCAGCGTTGTACCTTTGATCTGAAAATAATTCTGCTGCAATGTATAATTGATAAATGTGGATTTCCCACTGTCAAGGAAACCATTGATCATATATACCGGTTTCATGCTTAGCCTCCCTTATCTGAGTATTATATTCACTTCGCAAACAATTTCTTCAGATTCTCCTCCACCAGCTTGGATCCGATGACGCAGATCTTGCCGGTTACCTGAGGCTGCCCTTCCCTGACGTCGCTTTCTCCCGGCACATAATCAAAATAGATCCATGTCCCGTCCTCTGCCGGCACCATACCCTTTGCACGAAGAATGATACCGAGATCCTTTGACTCATCCAATGTCTCAAGAATCGTCTCAATCGTCTGTTTTGAATATTTTGCGGGAGTCTCCATACCCCAGCTGCCAAATACCTCATCCGCATGATGATGTCCATGATGATCATGGTCATGACATCCGCAGGTGCAGCCTTCTCCATGGTCATGATGATGGTGGTGCTCATGTCCTTCCTCTTCATGATCGTGATGGTGATGATGTTCGTGATCATGGTCCTCCTCATGATCGTGGTGATGGTGATGCTCGTGATCATGGTCCTCCTCATGATCGTGATGATGGTGCTCATGTTCGCCTTCTTCATGATCATGGTGATGGTGGTCCTCATGTTCCTCCTGCACCTTCTTCAGAAGTTCTTCCAAGAGATCTTCTTCCTTCTCGATGGTCTCCCTGATCTTCGTTCCCGCGATCTCATCCCAGGGTGTCGTAATAATAGTTGCTTTATCATTATAGTTCCGGAGCATCTCCACCGCCGTCTTTAACTTATCTTCCTTCATATTGCCGGTACGGCTTAAAATGATCGTCCCTGCATGTTCCACCTGATTGACAAAAAATTCTCCAAAGTTCTTGATATAGATTTTGCATTTCGTTGCATCCACTACCGCAACTGCGCTGTTCAGCACTACCTGATCACCCAGATCAGCATCCTGTACCGCCTTCACAACGTCTGAAAGCTTTCCTACACCGGAGGGTTCAATGATGATCCTGTCGGGCTGATATTTATCCAGCACCTCATGAAGCGATGTTCCGAAATCCCCGACCAATGAACAGCAGATACAGCCGGAGTTCATCTCTTTGATTTCAATGCCCGCTTCCTGTAAAAATCCGCCGTCAATGCCGATCTCACCAAATTCATTCTCAATCAAAACAACCTGCTCACCCTGATAAGCTTCCTTTAACAGCTTCTTGATCAGTGTGGTCTTTCCTGCTCCTAAAAATCCTGATACTACATCTACCTTTGTCATTTTCTTCACTCCCTTTAAACTTATAATAATATGTTTTCCGAACGATCTACGGCTTTCCCGCTTCACTCATCCATGCTCTACTTTAAGAATCCGTCTACAATCTGCGCTTCCGCCTCTGCTTCCGTCAGACCTAACGTCATCAACTTGACCAGCTGCTCTCCCGCAATCTTTCCGATGGCCGCCTCATGGATCAGGCTGGCGTCCACATGATTGGCTGTGATCTCCGGAATCGCCCGCACACTGGCACGGTCCATGATGATCGCATCACATTCCGAATGTCCGGAACAAAGATTGTTTCCATTGATCTTTGCCAGAAATACCTGCTTAGAATCATCCCTTGCCACAGAACGGGAGATAACATTCGTACTGGAACCTTTTCCATTTAACTCTACTTCAAAACAAGTCTCCGCCGTCTGCTTTCCATGGGTCATCAGCTTTTCTTTGATCAGCAGGGTCGCCCCATCTGCCAGCACTGCTTTCGTCGAACGCCTGGTAGAATCCACACCCTTAATCTGCACCGTATCCATCTCCATATAAGCGTCCTCCGCCAGATCGACCACCGTGGAAGGATTCATGATCCGTTCCCCACTGCCATCTCCCTGTCCGTAATGCTTCTCCACATAACGCACCTTGGAATTTTTCCCTATGCGGAATGTATGAATACCGCTGTGTTCCGACGCCTGATCCCCGGCATTGTGGATACCGCAGCCCGCAATGATCGTTACATCACAGTTCTCTCCGATGATAAAATCATTATAGACCAGCTCTTTTAACCCCGTCTGGGACAATAACACCGGAATATGCACGCTTTCCTTTACCGTTCCCGGTTTAATGATAATATCAATGCCCGGCTTATCCTCTTTTGTTACAATATCAATATTGGCAGTCGTACCGCGTCCGCCCGCCTGCCCATTGATCCGGAGGTTATAAGCTCCTTCCGGCACCTCATGCAATCCGGCAACCTGCTCCAACAATGTTTTCTGTATGCTATCCATTTCTCCTCCGACTTTTCCTTTTCTTTATACCAAAGCAGAGCAGACGCTCTCTCCGGTAAATAATCCGGGATAAATCTCATCCTTAGAACCGGATCCGACGATCTCTCCATCTGTCAATACCACGATCCTGTCAGCAATGTTTAAGATCCTCTCCTGATGGGAGATTATCAAAATCGTACCCTTCGTCTTTTCCCGCATCTTATCAAATACCTGGATCAGGTTTTGGAAGCTCCAGAGATCGATCCCTGCCTCCGGCTCGTCAAATACAGATACTTTTGTTCCTCTTGCAATGACCATGGCAATCTCGATCCGTTTCAACTCTCCTCCCGACAACGACGCATTGACCTCACGACCGATATAGTCTCTGGCACAGAGTCCGACTTCGGAAAGATAATGGCATGCTTCCCCTGTGGTAAGAGATTTTCCTGCCGCCAGCGTGATCAGATCCTTGACAGTGATTCCCTGAAATCGCACCGGCTGCTGGAACGCATTGCTGATTCCC
>CAMWKA010000222.1 GCA_947174725.1 uncultured Lachnospiraceae bacterium
ACACGATGTTCCGAAAAGGGGCAACTGAGCCATGGATGGCGAATTTGCCCCGTTTACGTCCGTCTCCTATGACTTAATTAGGAATGTTTAGAATTTCTTATTTCCGTACAGCGGCATAGGCACAGATTATTATTTGTGCAGCTTGCTATATACTTTTTTCAGAGGTATCTTAGTGCCGCTGCATAGCGAGCGCAGCGGAAGCGTGCCCAGCGATGATATGTCTGTGTTGCACAACGGAAATATGCAAAAATTGAGTTTCGCAATTGCCCAGGGTAATTGTTATTAAAAAGGGGAGAGATACATCAGTATGGCAAAAGGCAAGACAAAATCTGTTTTTTTCTGTAAAGAATGTGGCTACGAATCCGCCAAGTGGATGGGACAGTGTCCGGCGTGTCATGCATGGAATAGTATAACAGAGGAGATCATACATAGTAAAAACAGCGCTTCCGGAAAGAAGGTTTTGTCGGAAAGCGCAGCACCGACATTGCTTTCCGAAATATCGCTTACGGAACAGGACAGGATCGACTGTGGTATCGGGGAGCTGGACCGTGTTCTGGGCGGCGGCATTGTGCCGGGATCTTTGATTCTGGTAGGCGGTGATCCGGGCATTGGCAAATCTACACTTCTTTTACAGATGTGCCGCAGTCTGGCAGGAAAAAGACATCAGATCCTCTATATTTCAGGTGAGGAATCATTAAAACAGATCAAGATGCGCGCAGACCGGCTGGGCAGCTTTGAACAGGATATGCTGCTGCTGTGTGAAACAAATCTGACGGATATTGAACGGGTGATCCGTGATAAAAAACCGGAAGTTGTGATCATCGATTCGATACAGACGATGTATGATGAAGAAGTTTCCAGCGCGCCGGGAAGTGTATCGCAGGTCAGGGAAGCGACGGCAGTTCTTCTGCAGATTTCAAAGACTCTGGGCATTGCTATTTTTATCGTAGGCCATGTGACCAAGGAGGGGACCGTTGCGGGTCCAAGGGTACTGGAGCATATGGTAGATACGGTGCTTTATTTTGAAGGGGACCGTCATGCGTCTTACCGGATACTGCGTGGTGTGAAAAACCGGTTTGGCTCGACGAATGAGATCGGGGTTTTTGAAATGCGGGAGGAAGGACTGATCGAAGTCGAAAATCCCTCCGAATACATGTTGGACGGAAGACCGGAGAATGCCAGCGGAACGGTGACTGCCTGTACGATAGAGGGAACCCGGCCGATCCTGATCGAGATACAGGCACTGGTATGTCAGACCAATTTTGGAATTCCCAGAAGACAGGTTTCAGGTGCCGATCTTAACCGGTTAAATCTTCTGATGGCAGTCCTTGAAAAAAGGTTGGGATTATCCTTGGGAAATTGTGACGCTTACGTTAATATGGCAGGCGGTATGCGGATCGTGGAACCGGCGGTGGATCTGGGGATTGCCATGGCGATCGTGTCCAGTTTTATGAACCAGCCGCTGGATGATAAGTTGATCGCAGTCGGGGAGGTGGGACTGAGCGGAGAAGTCCGGGCAGTCAGTATGATCGAGCAGCGTGTGGCTGAGGCGGTCAAAATGGGATTTACGATATGTGTCGTGCCCAAGGTATCGCTGGAGCGTTTAAAGGGATTGAAGACGCCAAAAGGCGGTAATGTGGAGATCGTAGCAGTAGAATCTGTCAGAGATGCGATCCAATATATCAAAAAGAAGAAGGCATAAAAAAGAGCCGGACCAAAACGCTCCGGCTCCCAAAAAGGGGAGGAGACCAATGGAGGGGATTCCATTGACTACTTCTATTATGACCGTATCGAAAATTAATATACATAAGAATTTAAAAAATTGCAGCAGGGGATAGAGATGCGTATTCAATATTTAAATGGCGGTCTTGCCAATCAGACATTTCAATATATCTTTTACCGTTACGCGCAGTTAAGAGCGCCGGAGTATGGACCGTGGTATCTGGACGATAGTTTTTTCTGGGTGAAGAAGCAGCATAACGGATATGAACTGGAAAAGGTATACGGTGTAAAACCAAATCTGCTAAGCCATGAATTTGCCGGAGAATGGGACAGCATCGTGGAGAACAAAAAGAATGACATCAGCGTTCCGGAGACTTTCCGCAGACAGGGTGTTCTGATTGATATGGTTGCGGAGGAAGCGGAGTGGGCGCAGAAAAATCCATTTGCAGGAAAAGTATATCCGATTCCGTGCAATGGTTACTATCCGGAGATCTTAAGGGTCCCCGGAAAAAATATCTATTATCATGGTTATTGGATCAATAGGGAATGGATGAATTTTTATCGGGATGTTTTTCTGTCGGAACTTTCCATACCGGAGCCAAAGGACACGGAAAACAGAAGGATATGGAATCGTATTGAAAATACGCAGTCGGTGGGAGTCCATGTGCGCAGAGGAGATTTTGTCACATTAAACTGGTTCATCGGAGCGGAATTTTACCGTAAAGCAGTTTCGCGGATCAGGGAAGAATATCCTGACGCAGTTTATTATTTGTTTTCTGATGAGGTTGACTGGTGCGAGGCGCATTATGCGGAGTTGGGATTTACAGATGGTGACGAGATAGAATTTGTGAAAGGAAATGTGGACGGCGCCAATCATATCGATCTGTTCCTGATGAGTAAATGCAGGGGATTGATCCTGTCGAATAGCTCTTTTTCTTATCTGGCAGCTTTGCTGAATAAGGGGCTTGCATTTTTTGTGAATCCCTCCAGTGTGCGTCTTCTGTAGCTGATAAAATTTGATTTGTGGCGGAATGGTGCAGAGGTGCCGAGTATCAAATAGAGGTTACAGAGGATTGATTTCATGGAATATTTGCGGTATAATAGGACTATCGTGAAGAACGGCAAATTGAGAAAGCAGTTTGTGATTGAAAAATAAAAGGATATTGAGAGGGAAAGAACGATGACATTATTGGAACAGTGGAGAGCAAAAGCATATAATACCAACGCAGACAGAATGCAGCTGCAGAAGATGTGGGATATCTATTTTGGCGTAGAGAAAGATATCTATATCAAACTTTTAAAGAATCCGGATGAAGTCGTCAAAGGAACAGTAAAGGAATTGGCTGAGAAGTATGAGATCAGTCTGGAGCATATGGTGGCATTTTTGGATGGAATCAATGACAGCTTAAAGGAAGCCAATCCGATTGAGACGATGGATGAGAATACTGAAGTCAATCTCGGATTTGATAAAGAGCTTCTCTATAAGAATATGGTTGCTGCGGATGCGGAATGGCTGTATGGTTTGGAGGAGTGGGACGAGATCTTTGATGCGGAGACTAAGAAAAAGCTGTACAAAGAGCAGAAATCCTCTACGACGATTCATCGGGAGGAACAGAAGATATATCCCAACGATCCCTGTCCCTGTGGAAGCGGCAAGAAGTATAAGAAGTGCTGCGGAAGGGCGTAATTTCCTATATATGTTTAAAATTGCCCGCGGACAGAAGTGGATGTTTCGGGAGCAGAGATAAGAAGCTATCAAAAACAGCCGGTTTCAATCAATATGGTGGGAACAGGCTGTTTTATATTTGCGTAAGATACTGCCGTCTTGTCCAGAGGCGGTACAAGGTATAGCATAATGTGGAAAGATGGACGGCATAATAAATGTAAGAGGAGATCGTCAGCTGATAGAATGCAAGTACATCATGTATGAAGCCCGTGAAAAAGGATATCATCAGAAAGATCACGGTCACCGTATTGTCCCGGTGATTGGCGCGACATTCCTCCATTCTCGTATAGCAGAAGGAATATTCAAACAGCGCAACGATTTTTGCAAGGCAGGCAAGGAAATAAAACAGATAGCCAAACCGGAAACGAAGATTGCCGTTTAAATAAAACGGCAGCATTATATTTGCGGCGGAAATACCCATAGATAGGATGATCAGGGGGATCTGGCGGTAAAAGTACCCTTTGACTTTGCCAAGACCGATTATGGAGATCAAAATCAGAATATAAGCCAGGATATCCGGCATAAGATCCAAAGTAAAGACGGGACCGATGACCTGATTGATGACCATATCAACC
>CAMWKA010000223.1 GCA_947174725.1 uncultured Lachnospiraceae bacterium
ATTTCCCAGCGGCAAGCACATTGGTATATTCCCGTTCTTCCAGCGTTCCCTCAAAATCCACGCCATCGCACCTGCCATACCACGGTTCAATGCAGACAAAGGGCGCATTCTTTTTTTCCGGCGACCAGACCGCGAATAACGGCGTATCAAATCGCACCGTCACATAATGTCTGCCGTCCGGATCCACCAAAGCCACTTCCCCTGTCTGATTTCCCTCGATCATATAGGTACACCTGTCAAAAAAATCCGATGTGATGTCAATTAAACCATCTTTCAGAGAAAGAATAAGATCCTCTTTCACTGCCAGCCCGGTATCTAAAGTATTGCCATGATGACGGATCTCCTCCACGCCGCCAAAATAGATGCCATATCCGTTCTTATCCGCTTCCCCATGGATCGGACAGTTAAACGCAGGATGCGCACCGATGGAAAAATACATCTTCTCCTCCCCGGTATTCTTCACCCGCCACATGACTTTGACCTGATTGTCTTTCAGTTCATAGCCGATCTGCAATTCAAACGGAAACGGATATTTTGCCATGGTCTCATCCGAGGAGCGCAATGTGAACCAAAGCTCCGTATCAGATTCTTCCGTCAGCTGATGCTCCATATCCCTTGCAAAACCATGCTGTCCCATGGGATACTGCCTGCCCTGATACACATACTCTTTATTTTTCAGACTTCCGACAAAGGGGAATAAAACGGGGGAAGTTCTGCCCCAAAACCGCTTATCCCCGCACCACATATATTCTTCTCCGGTTTCTTTAGACCTGACCGACTTGATCTCCGCGCCAAAAGAATCTACCTCCAGCCTTAACTTGTCATTTTCTTTCACATAACGCATTTGTACGCCCCCCTCTTTTCTTTCTTAATTATTTAATTCTCTCAATGTGTACTTAATTCCTGAAACTGTTTCTGTCTTTCATAAAACTGTATGTAAAACACATCATCGGATGCTGCCTCTGTCTGATACGGCGTCAGATAAAATGTCTTTAAAAACATCATATTGATGTTCTTACGAAATTCATCATCCTCATTTTCCCGTATCAATTCCTCCATCCGGTTCACCAGATCGTGCCAGTGCAGTATAAACTCCTTATTTCTTTTATAATCCGGCGTATCGATCCACTTCCTGACCTTGATCTTTGTCTTGGGATGCAGACATTCCCCTGTCTGTAAAAAATACCGGAAGGTATCCCCTTCGTAATATCTGCCCAGAGGAAACAGGCGGCAGATACCAGGGCGGAATGCATGAATGCTGCATCGACCTTTTTCATTCAGAAAAGCGCACTGTTCCCTCTCCCCTGTCATTTTCAGATTGGGAAGAATCACGCCATTTACAACACTCAGTTCCACCTGATCCGCAAGCAGCGCCTCCATAGGCAGACCGATTCCCCTTATCAGCTGCCAGACATCATAAGGATCCAGCGTAATAGAATTTCCCATCCCCTGACAGCATTTGGAACAGCCGCTGCAATCCAGACAGTCAGCTTTTACCATATCTTCCTCATCATATATTTTTCCGTCGGATATTTCTTCTAGGTTTACATAACGCCTCATACTTTCTCCCATGTCAGAGCAGCTTGCTGCGATGACACACGATGAGAAATCCGCGTAGGCGGTTTCTCATCTGTGATCAAAGCAATTTGAGGCTCTGACTCAAATTGCCGATTGAAAAATAAGATATCAATCTTATTTTTCAATCTAATCCCCATGTCAGAGCTGTTTTCTGCGCATAACGCTGTCTTTTAGTACTATGCTGTCCTCAACGTTTTCCATCCTTTGCCCAGCCCTTTATCAGCGCAATCTCCGCCGCATAACCTTCGTCCTCATTCGGCGTCTCCAATATAAACGGTCTGTCCTGCAGCAGCGGGTGTGTCGCGACCTGTTTCAACGCCTCCATACCGATCTTTCCCTGCCCGATCTTCTCATGGCGGTCCTTATGGCTCCCGCACGGATTCATGCTGTCATTGAAATGCACCGCTTTCAAATGCTCCAGACCGATGATGCGGTCAAATTCCTTCAATACACCATCCAGATCACCCACAATATCATATCCGCCATCCCAGACATGGCAGGTATCAAAACATACGCCCAGCTTGTCCCTGCAGTCTGTCTTCTCCATGATCTCTTTCAGTTCTTCAAAATTTCTGCCGACCTCGCTTCCTTTGCCCGCCATCGTTTCCAACAGAACCGTGGTTGACATTTCCGGCCAAAGCGACTGATTCAACGCGTCTGTGATCATCTCGATCCCCTTTTCCGCTCCCTGTCCTACATGGGAACCGGGATGGAAATTATAATAATGTCCCGGCAGATATTCCATACGTTTCAGATCATCCTGCAGCATCTCTATGGAAAACTGCCTGATGTTCGGCTTTTCCGCACAGAGATTCATAGTGTAAGGTGCATGCGCCACCAGTCTTCCAAAACCGTGTGTCTCCATAAGCTCCTGCAGCCGCTTCACGTCCTCCGGATCGATCGCCTTTGCGCTCCCGCCTCTTGGATTCCTTGTAAAGAAGGCAAAGGTATCGCCTCCCAGTTCCACAGCATGTTTTCCCATAGCCTCAAATCCTTTAGATGACGCTAAATGGTTTCCAATAAATATCATTTATCCCATCCTCCGCTTTCGTTTTTTATCTATACTGGTTTTTATCTATCTTTTTCGTTTTTATCCCTGTCCTGAATATTCCGAAACCTGTTAAAATCCTTGAAAAGTTCTTTGACACACCAGATCTGAGTATCAAATGCCCCCGCTTTTGTCAGATTGATCAATACCATTCCGATCGGTATCGCAATGATCATTCCAAAGACGCTGCTGCTCCTATACCCGACATACATAAAGAATAGCGCGGCAAACGGATCCATCCCCAAGGAATCTCCTACCATCTTAGGCTGCAGCAGCTGGTGAATCAAAAAGGTAAGGGCATACAATGCAATCATTCCAATCGAAATCTGATAACTTCCTGAAAACAATTTAATCACTGCCCAAGGCAGAAGCACTGTTCCCGTGCCAAAAACCGGCAACATATCAAGAAGCGCAATGCCGAATCCGATCAGCCACGCGTATTTTACCTGAAGGACGATCAAACCAATAACCAGCACAACATAGATCACTCCCATGATCTTAAACTGCGCCTTAAAATATCCGCCTACCGCGCCCAATGTCTGCCGGTACAGCCGAAGTGTCTTTTCCTTAAACGTCACAGGCAGGATTTTGTCCAGCTTTTCCGCCATTTTCTCTCTGTCTGCAATAAAGAAATACGTTGCCAAAAATCCCACTATGACGGAAACGATCATATTGGGAATACTTTTCGCAACATCTCCAATTGCTGAGACTGTATCCCCGCTTTCCGTACTGGTAAGCAGACCGCCCATAAATTCTAAAATATCATTGGTCAATTCACCAAGATCCACACCGCTGATAAAAGGAAGATCATTGATCAGACTTTGCAGCCGCTCAATTGCGTCCTTGACCTCCAGTTCCGCATTCCCGGACATGGTAGGCAGATAGTCCATAAAATCCCTTAAGCCGGTCCTCAACGCCATTGCCAAACCATATACGATCAGTGCAGCGATACCAATGGCCAATGCGATCATCAGCACAGAGCCAAATTTTCTGTTGATCTTGATCCGCCTGTCCAAAAACCTGACAATCGGATTCACCAGCAGCGAAAACAAAAATCCCACAACAAAAGGCATAAAATATACGATCACCCTTGGAACTACAAAAATGATCACAAGGATAACTGCCACAGTGAACATCAGATTACATAGTATTTTCAAATACTTTGTGGAACTTTTCATTTTAATGCTCTCGCCTTTCCATCACAAGCAATTATCTTTTCTTTATCATTCTATCCTTTCTGTCCCCAAAATACAATGCACTAATCAGCATTTTTCTAAATATTGTCTTTTTATCCCTTTTTACCACTTTCACAGCAAATGTTTGTTTAAATTTCCCACAAAAATATGTCCGCGGAAGCTCCACGGACATACCATCTCTATCTGTTATTTTT
>CAMWKA010000224.1 GCA_947174725.1 uncultured Lachnospiraceae bacterium
CTGCAAGAAGGCCTTTGCCTTTTCCCACACAAGCTGCATCACATTTTTAACTCCCGGCATAAGGTAATTGGGCAATTCCATGACGAACGGCACCGGTTCTCCCCGAAACAGGCTTTTTTGCATAATCAGCGCCATAACAACTCCCATGGCCATTCCCGTAAAGTAGAGCAGCCCCATCACAAGCGCCCTCTGCTCCGGAAAAAACGCAGCCGTAAAAAATCCATAGATCGGCAGCTTTGCGGAACAGCTCATAAACGGTGTCAGCAATATCGTCATTTTACGATCCCGTTCTGAAGACAACGTTCTGCTAGCCATAACCGCGGGTACCGTACAGCCAAATCCAATCAGCATCGGCACGATGCTCCGTCCGGAAAGGCCGATCTTACGAAGCAGTTTATCCATCACAAACGCCACTCTCGCCATATAACCGCTGTCCTCCAGAATCGACAGAAAAAAGAACAGCGTGATAATGATCGGCAGAAAACTTAATACGCTTCCCACTCCCTGAATGATACCATCCAGCACAAGCGACTGTAGCACTTCATTGACATTCATGACCTCCAGCAGTTCTCCCACGGAATCTGCCGCCCACGTTACGCATATCTCCAACAATTCTGACAGCCACGCACCGATCACATCAAACGTCAGCCAGAAAATCAAAAGCATGATCGCGACAAATGCCGGAATTGCCGTATATCTTCCGGTCAGGAAGCGGTCAATCTGCCTGCTTCTGATATGTTCCCTGCTTTCTCCGGCTCTGACAACCGATGCGTCACAGACCTGGCTGATAAACTGAAACCGCATATCCGCCATCGCAGCCGCCCTATCCAGTCCCCGCTCTTTTTCCATCTGCACGATGATATGCTCTAACATCTCCTGTTCATTCTGTTCCAGACACAGTTTTTCCAGAATGTGCCGGTCCCCCTCCATCAGCTTCGTAGCCGCAAATCTAACCGGGACGCCGTTCTGTGCCGCATGATCTTCAATCAGATGCATCACCCCGTGGATACAACGGTGGATCGCTCCGCCTGTTCCCTTTGCGTCACAAAAATCCACCCGTTCCGGTCTCTCCTGATATTTTGCCACATGCATCGCATGATCCACAAGTTCCGTGATTCCTTCGCCCTTAGCGGCGGAAATGGGCACGACCGGCACTCCAAGCATCTTTTCCATGATATTGATATAGACGGTCCCGCCATTTTCACGGACCTCATCCATCATATTCAGCGCTATTACCATGGGGATATCCAGTTCCAGAAGCTGCATCGTCAGATAGAGATTCCGCATAATATTGGTAGCATCTACAATATTGATGATCCCCTTTGGCTTCTCACGCAGAATAAACTCTCTGGTGACGATCTCTTCATTCGTATATGGCGACATTGAATAGATCCCCGGCAGATCCGTGATCACCGTATTATTATATCCCTTGATCACACCATCCTTACGGTCAACCGTTACTCCCGGAAAATTTCCCACATGCTGATTCGATCCTGTCAGCCGGTTAAATAATGTCGTCTTTCCGCTGTTCTGGTTTCCTACCAGCGCAAAGCTGATCGTCTCTCCCTCCGGAAGCGGATGTTCATCCTCTTTTGCATGGTATTTTCCGCCTTCTCCCAGACCGGGATGCGGTATGATATCTCTTTTACGCGGCATATTCTGCCACACTTTCGCTTCCCTGACCGCTTCGACCTCGATCTTCCCGGCATCTTCCAACCGAAGCGTCAGCTCATATCCATAGATCCTTAATTCCATAGGATCTCCCATAGGCGCATATTTGACCAGCGTCACTTCCGCTCCCGGGATCAGTCCCATATCCAGAAAATGCTGCCGTAGCGCTCCTTCTCCACCAACCGCAAGGATCGATGCAGATTGTCCCAATTCCAGTTCCTTCAGCGTCATTGTTCCTGACCCTCTTCTCCCATATTGATTCTTGTTTCTTCCTCTATGATATCATGATACCCCGTCAGCGCGGCAAATGGCGAAAACTGCGCAGCTCTGTCATGCAATGACATCGGCGGATGCGTTGCAGACACCGGATGCGGCAGATGGATGATATCTTCATAATCCTGATCTTCCATATCGTACTCTGTCCTCCATGTCTTTCCCTTAGGCTTTATGCCCTCCGATCTGTTGATTACGGCTGATGGTCGTAGCGCCTTCCTCAAGATTCATCCCCTTAACGATAGCGTTTTTGCCATATTTCTTTTTCATTTCCAACACTGTCTTCTGGATCCGTTTTTCACGTTCCAGCTCTTCTTCCTCTTCTTTTCTCTTTCGTTCCAATGCTTCATAATCCGTAAAAAGATTCAGCTGCTCATAATGCTCTTCCTGCTTCATCTTGCTTTCTTCCACAACATGATTCGCTACAAGCGTGATCCTTCTGACCAAAAGGATCGGATTGATGATCCTGTCATACAGCTCCATCACGGCCTCCGTGATCCGTCTGGCAGATGAAGTCTGCTTTGCAAGATTGGCTGTTCCATGAGCATGCTTTGGTTTCCTGCGTCCATATCCATCCGTCGTAACCGGTCCCTGATACATCTTTTGGATCTTCGGATCGGTCAGATTTTTGATATCATAACCTATCGTTAAAACCATTTGATCCGTCACCAGTCCCTTATCCACCAGATCAAGCGCCATCAGATCCGCCATCTCCTTCACGACCAGAGCTGTCTTCTTTGTATCATACGGGCAGGTAAGAACCTGACCGGAGCATAAACTGTTATTCTCCGGCTGGTACGCTTTGATATCGGCGATCGTCACCGGTTCATATCCCCAGGCATGGTCGATCAGAAGCTGCGCATTGATGCCAAACAGCCTGTATAACAAATCCTCATTATAAAACTCATCCGCCTTTCCAAGAGAACATCTCGCAATGTCCCCCATGGTATATAATCCGTTTTCTTCCAGCTTCTTTGCGTATCCCCTGCCTACCCGCCAGAAATCCGTCAGCGGTCGATGGTTCCATAATCTGCGGCGGTATGTGATCTCATCCAGATAGGCGATCCGGATTCCCCGTTCATCCGGTTCCACGTGTTTTGCCTCCACATCCATCGCAATCTTGCAAAGATACAGATTCGTACCGATTCCTGCCGTTGCCGTGATGCCCGTCGTATCTAAGATATCCCGTATGATCTTTTCCGTCAATTCGGAAGGCGTCATATGATAGGCGGCAAGATAATGGGTCACATCCATAAATACCTCATCAATAGAATACACATGAATATCTTCCGGCGCTACATATTTTAAGTAGATCCGATAGATATTCCGGCTGTATTCCATATAAAGAGCCATTCGGGGCGGCGCCACGATATAATCCACCGCAAAAGCTTCAGAACCTTCCAGCTCCTTCGCGTCATAACTATTCCCGCATAGCTTATGCTCCGGCGACTTTGACCGTCTCTGCGCATTGACTTCCCCGACCCGCTGCACGACCTCAAAAAGTCTCGCCCGTCCCGGAATACCATACGCCTTCAGGGATGGCGAAACTGCAAGGCAGATCGTCTTTTCGGTACGGCTTTCATCCGCCACTACCAGATTCGTGGTCAGCGGATCCAAGTCCCTCTCCACACATTCCACGGAGGCATAAAACGATTTTAAATCAATCGAGATGTAAATATGCTTATTCTGATCCGACATACGCATCACCGCTTTCCATGAAAACTATCTAAAAGAGTTATGTAAATCGGAACAGTAATCATGGAAATTCCACTACGAAAACAGATTCATAAAACCCGTGATCTTCTTCGCATCCTCTATGATCTCCTGTCCATGGTTACGCAGATACTCTTCCAGTTCACAGATCTCCTCTTCGCTAAAACCCTGTGATTTTGTAATCCTGCACTCCGGCACGCTTCCTTCCGCGCAGTCTTTCTCCCTTTCTATCATCACGGAAACAAAAGGTTTTCCCTGCTTATTCAAAACAGCGGAATGTGTGATTTTTAATTTATGCGCGTCTTTCATAATAATAGCCATGCCTTTCCATAACC
>CAMWKA010000225.1 GCA_947174725.1 uncultured Lachnospiraceae bacterium
GCTTTTGTCAGCGCAATAGTTATAATACCAAAAGCTTTGCGCACTGTCAACAACTTTTTTCAAATTTTTTAAATTTTATAATTTTTTAAAAATTTAAAGTCTTTTCTATATAAAAATGTTTTCTATATAGTACCGTCCATATAGGTGTACGAAGTTAATACTTTGTAAGAAATTTCCGGTATACCGATATATTCAATCTCCATTATCTGTTGTGTCTGATCTCCCTCGATCAGATAAGCATAAAGATATTCTTTATCAAGTCCCTGATAACTAAGCAGGAATACAACCTGCTTATCTCCGACCTTATCCACCCAGAAATACAGCGGAACCCCCTCATACTCCAGGGAATATGTCTCCAACAGTCCGACACCGCTTTCCTCTCCCCCGCCTTCCTGATAAATCCTCTCTTCCAGATGCATAACAGTGTAGTAATTGGATGGATAGAAAATATTTTTCCTATACCATTCCCGCTCGCCGTCATTGTCAAAGTCCGAGCGGTAATAGCTGTCGTGTCTGGTTAATCCCAATATATCGCGGGCTTCGTCCGTATCTTCCCTTGTCTCCGCACTACCCGTTTCATAACTAAGGTGCTGTATATAATCATCCACCCAGAAACCGTCCCTGCCTTCCTCGGCATATTGATCCGCCAATTCCTCATATCCTTCTGCCTGATAGATAATCTCCGGTTCATAAGCTGCCATTTCTTCAATCATCAGAATCTCTTCAATGACTTCTCCATCCCGATAAAGATTTATAATAAAACCATCGGCTGCCTTTCTGTCATAATCATAATCTGTCTCCAGAAGATAAACTGTATCATCATAGCTGACAAATGCCAGTTCCCGCGTCATACTCTGCGTGATACCGGTACATTGAAAACTGCCATCAGGCTGCCCTTTAAGAAAATGATGGCTGTTGCCCCCGGAGGATCCCCCATCCAAAACGCATACAAAGAGATCTTCTATACCGTCGTTATCTCCATCCACTCTCAGGACTAGTCCGCCATGAGCATCGACATCGCGGATATGTTCATCTACTACCGGATCATCGGCATAAGCTTCCAGGTCCTCCTCTGTCAGTTCCTGATCCATAACAAGTTCCTGCAGCGCAGACACGTCCCTCTCCTGAAAATAGCTTTCCAGCAGAAAATCAGGAAACTCCTGTGAGATATATGTGCAGCATTCTGATAAAAACATAGGTACATCATCTTCAGATACAGAATTACCCTCCGCCATATCGTCCTCAAAAGGATCCTCTTCTTCCTCTACAGTTATCTCCTCGCCGCTGTCATCAGACTGGTCTGACAGTTCTTCCATATACACTTCTTTGTCATCGTCTGTTTCCCTGTCAGGCGCACAAGACGCCAGCAACAAGCAAAGTATCATTATAAAAATGCAGGATTTCGTCATCTTTTTTATCATCATCACTATCCTTTGTCCTCCCCAATGTTTCTTATCAGGCTTTCCGCGATCCAAAGATCCTCCGGCGTCGTGATTTTTATGTTGGTATAAGCCCCTTCCGAAATCCTTACATCATGGGATGTGATAGTTTCCACTGCCATAGCGTCATCCGTAATGGCGATCCCTTTCTTTTTCAGATCCTCTTCCTGTCGGATCAAGCCCTCATAAGCATCCTTTATTAAGGAAAAGCAAAAGGTCTGCGGCGTCTGCATCTGATACAATTCATCCCGCTTTGGCGTATGCGTTACCCTGCCGGACCCATCCACCTGTTTGATGGTGTCCTTGACCGGTACGGCTGCCACACAGGCATCGTATTTTTCTACACATCGATATGCATCATTCAATATCTCCTGTGTTAAAAACGGGCGTGCCCCATCATGGATAAAAAGATAATCGCAGTCTTCCACCCGACAGATCCCATTCCAGACGGAATGATAACGTTCCTTTCCACCTGCCACAATGGCTGCCACTTTTTGCAACCCGTATTTTTCCACGATCTCTTTTCTGCAATATTCTATATCGTCCGCTGCCGTCACCAATACCACACGGTCAATAAAACTATCTTCTATCGCTTTTAAACTATAATAAAGGACCGGTTTCCCATCCAGCAGAAGATACTGCTTTGGCCGGTCCGTATTCATCCGTTTCCCTTTTCCCGCAGCAAGCACGATCGCAACCGTTCTATCCATATGTATGTTCACAGCCTTTCTCCCAGTTTCAGATTCGGCACCGCATTCAGATCCCATCCATGCCGCACTCCATTCAGATATTCATAATATCCTGCAGTACCGATCATTGCCGCATTATCCGTGCAATAAACAGGAGCCGGACAGTACAGCCGGATACCGCGTTCATCGCATGCCTTCTGCATTGCCGCGCGCAGATGCTGATTGGATGCCACACCGCCTGCCAAGGCAAAATTTTTCTCATCCACATCTTTTAACGCCTCCATGGAATGTTCCACCAATACGTCGATCACCGCCTTTTGGAAAGATGCCGCCACATCCGCGCGGTTCACCTGCTCCCCCTTCATTTCACAGGAATTCAGATAATTTAACACCGCTGATTTCAATCCACTGAAAGAAAAATCGTAGATGGAATCCTCCACTTTCGCTCTCGGAAATACAATCGCCTCCGGATCGCCCTCCGAAGAAAGTTTATCGATCTTAGGTCCTCCGGGATATCCCAGTCCTATGGCGCGCGCGACCTTATCAAACGCCTCTCCTGCCGCGTCATCTCTGGTCCTGCCTAAGATCTCATAACGGCCGTAATCCATGACCCTTACCAGATGCGTATGTCCGCCGGATACCACCAGCGAGTGAAAGGGTGGAGCCAGTTCCTCATGATCGATAAAATTAGCGCAGATATGCCCCTCAATATGATGCACTCCCACAAGCGGCAGACCTGAAGCAAACGCAATCGCTTTCGCCGCGGACACGCCCACTAACAAAGCCCCGACAAGACCGGGGCCATAAGTTACCGCAATCGCCGTAATATCCTTTAATGAAACTTCTGCCTGCTGCAGCGCTTCCTCTATCACTTGATTGATCTTCTCCATATGTTTTCTGGAAGCGATCTCCGGTACGACGCCGCCATAAAGCGTGTGGATGTCAATTTGCGAAGCGATCACATTGGACAGCACTTTTCTTCCGTTTTTTACTACGGCAGCCGCCGTCTCATCGCAGGAGCTTTCTACCGCCAGAATCAAGATATCTTTTTCCATCAATTGCCTTCTTCCTCATCCTTTACCAATTCAAATCCTAAGATCTTCCAATGTCCTTCATCATCCTTGCGCATGATAAAAACTTCCTTAGAAAGCTGGTTCACCGTGCCGGATCTTAATGTATAAACAGAATATAATCTCGCACATTCGCGGCCGTCATAATGAAAATACTCAACATCCGTCGCAGGTGTCACGCTGCTTCTTAATATGGTGATATTGCCTGCCTCAAAAACAGCGATATCATCTTTTAAATCGCTAAGATACTCCTCCTGCGTCTGGTTCATGATCAGATCCAGATCATATAAGGATCTTGCCTCCATCGCCAACTGTTCCAGCTCATTATCCGTGTAATTTTCATTATAAAAACATGCTGTAATCTCATTATAATATTTAAGAACCTGTACTGGAGTCGAAGGGTATTCCCGGTAATCAGCTCTTACCAGAAGTTCCTGTACCACCGTCATTTCCTCCGCAACCTGATCCTCATCTTTTGGCAGCCCATCTCCCGAACGGGACGTCAAATAAAAGTAGTAGCCAATTATCAACCCTACCATGATCAGCACTATTACTACCGCTTTTATATTGCCTGTACGCTTCATGCCCCTATCCTTCCTGTATACCGCCCCTTTATATTAATATATTACATTTCCGGATGTTAATCAACGCATCCTCAGAATTATTCTTCGTCAAATAAAAGGTCAACTGATTTCCCGTCTTTACCTGCTTTGGCGGCAGGAAATATCTTTCTTACCTCCGCCATGTATGGCTCCGGTCTTATCAGCGACGGACTGTAATGTGTCAGCCA